>NZ_JBSSCZ010000007.1:0-119437 GCF_054060215.1 Thermostichus sp. OS-CIW-30
GCTTGCTGTGCCTTGCGCAAGCGCGCCTCGTGCCGCTTGAAGCTGTTGAGGGGCGCGTAGAACGTGCCGTCCGAGAGGGTAGCCAAGCGGGCAATACCGACGTCGATGCCGACTACGCCGCCCTTCGGCTTGGGTTGCTCCACCTCCCGCTCGGTCTGAATCGACACGAACCACTTGCCAGCGTGCTTGGATACGGTGACGTTCTTCACTGTGCCTAGCACTTCTCGGCTATTGCGATAACGCAGCCAGCCAAGTTTGGGCAGAAAGATGCGGCTGTTGGCCTGGTCCAGCTGGATTTGCTTGGGCGCGGGATAACGGAAACTGTCGGACCGGCCTTTTTTCTTGAACTTCGGGAAGCCGGCGCGCTGGGCGAAGAAGTGGCTGTAGGCTCGCTCCAAATCCTGGAGCGCCTGTTGCAGCGGATGCACCGGCGCATCCGCCAGCCACGCCGTATCTGCGCTGTGGCGCCACGCGGTGAGCAGCTGGCACAAGCCCGCATAGCCTAGCTTTTTCTGGCCTTGCTCGTGACGCTCCTTCTGCAACGCCAGTGCTTTGTTGTAGACGAACCGGCAGGAGCCAGCAAAGCGGCGCATCTGCCGTTCCTGCTGGCTGTTGGGCAGCAATTCGTACTTGAAGGCTTGAAGTCGTTGCACCGCTCAATCGTATTCTTGGCCTATGCGTGATGACAACGATATTCACATGGCCGGCACTGCGTTTTTAAAGGGCGTCGGCTACGGTCGGCGCTATCCTTCCCTGCCCTGAAGGACGGGGCTTGCCGCGCCTTTTGGTCAATACAGCTGCGTCTTGACTCCGCTATGGTGGCGCTATGGTGAATAGAGGGGTGGGAGGATGGGTTGAGAGCGGCGATGGCAACAACAGACGTGACGGTGGTGGTGAAGATCGGCACCTCCAGCCTGACAGATACTCAGACCGGCTTGTTGCGTCTTTCGGTGTTGGGGCCGCTGGTGGAGGTGCTGACCCACCTGCGCAGGCAGGGGTATGCGGTGATCTTGGTCTCCTCTGGGGCGGTGGGGGTGGGCTGTGCTCGCCTTGGCTGGCGGCAACGACCGACGGCTATTGCCGAGAAGCAGGCGGTGGCTGCGGTGGGACAGGGGCGGTTGATCCGCCTTTACGATGACCTCTTCTCGGCTCTGAACCAGCCAATTGCCCAAGTGCTGCTCACCCGCGGCGATCTGGTGGAGCGCAGCCGCTACGTGAACGCCAATCGCACTTTTGCCCAACTGCTGCAGATGGGGGTTATTCCCATCGTCAATGAAAACGACACGGTGGCAGTGGAGGAGCTGAAATTCGGCGATAACGACTCGCTTTCGGCGTTAGTGGCCAGCATGGTGCAGGCCAAGTGGCTTATCCTGCTCACCGATGTGGACAAGCTCTATTCGGCTGACCCCAACCGAGATCCCTCTGCCCAGCCCATTGAGCGGGTGTTGCCCGGGATCCCGCTACAGGTGAAGGCCGAAGCCCAGGGGAAAAGCGGCTGGGGCACCGGCGGCATGGCCACCAAACTGACCGCTGCTCAAATTGCTACAGCTGCAGGGGTAACGGTGGTGATCACCAATGGCAAACGGCCTGAGCAGATCCCGGCAATTCTGGCCGGCGAGGCCATCGGCACCCGCTTTGATCCGGCTCCTCAGCCCGCCAGCGCTCGCAAGCGATGGATTGCCTACGGCCTCATCCCCGAGGGATCTTTGACTTTGGATGAGGGGGCGGTACGAGCGGTGTGCGAGCAAGGGCGCTCGCTGTTGCCGGCAGGGATCACAGCCATTTCTGGGGAGTTTGAGGCGGGGGCTGCCGTGCGCCTGTGCGATCCCAGCGGCCAGGAGGTGGCGCGGGGCCTGGTGAACTACAGCGCCGAGGAGCTGCGGCAGATTAAGGGCAAAAAAACCGCCGAGATTCCCCGCATCCTGGGCTACGAAGGGGTTGATACTGCCGTCCACCGGGATAACTTGGCCTTGCTCAATTGAGGCCATGGGTGAGGCCATGGGGGCGAGTCCAGGCGCGGTGCTCTGCACCACTAGCACGAATAGCTACAACGGCGGGATCCCAACGCCTATTCTTCCAACTGCCAGGGATCCTGAGCCAGCACCTCATCGAAAACCCGCGGGGGGCGCACGGCCATCAGCACCTGGCCCAACAGGGGAGAGGAGGGCGAGTCTTCTATCCACTCCACCGCCAGGGATCCGGCCCGATCCACCAGGAAAAATCCCGCCATCTGAGCTCCCTCCCAAACCCGAGCGGCGCGATCGACCACCAGCAAAACCGGATCCTGTTCTTCACCGGCAGGCACCGGCAAACCCAACAGGGATCCCAAAAGCCGGTTTTCCACCTGAAGGATCACCGGATCCCCGGCCTTTTGAATCACCGGCCAAGCAGGCAAGGCCATCCAAGTCTGCTCCGCCGGGCTGTTGACCCAGCCAAAGGGCCCTTGCGGCTCGCTGGGGGGGATCCCTTCCCAGGCGGCAGTTGCAAGAGGCAGGGAGCCGGCCACCGGCAGCAGGCGCGGCAGATCTTCTTCCAAGCGAAACACGGACAGCTTGGGCAAAACGCTGCGTTGGGGGCGGGAGCTGGTGGCAATCGTGGACAAGAGCTGCTCCACCTGTCGGCGGGCTGTATCACTGTGGACATACTGAAACGCTCGACCGATAGCCCGAGTTCGCTCCTGCAGATCGCGGGTTTGCTGGGCCGTCCGCCAGGCTTGATAGGCCACCGCATCGCCGGGGTGATCCGTAAACCCTTCCGGAAGCTGTTGGAGCTGGGCATAATTTTTCACGGCGCGGGCGATCTCGTGAGCATCAGCGGCATGCAAATGGCGACTGAAGATAAATTCCGCCACCCGAACCCGATCCTGTGAGGAGAGAATGCGCAACTCGTAGAGGATATCGCTGCCTTTATGGGCAAAATGCCCCAGAACTTCTGGGCTGGCTCCTGCTTTGGCCATCCCTTCGTAAACTTGGGCCGCAACGATGATCTGGTTTTGGTGAATGGGCTCAAACCCCGTCGCCTCGAAGATGGCCTGCGGGGTCATTTTCTGTTGTTGCAAGGTTTGGCATGCTTTGGCCCAATCCAACCAACGGCCCTCTTTGCGTCGCAGTCGGCCTACCAACAGGCTGGGATCCTCTTCCACGGCAGAAGGTTCCGGCAGATACTGACTCATGGCAAGGCTTCCTTTCCAACAGGCTCGACAAATCCCCGCTGCCCTATGCAGCAGCCCAGCAGAGCTGGCCGGGCATCTGGCCAAACTTGATCTTCAAACTTGATCTTAGGGCTGATAGCGGTTCTGGCCGAGTCCGGTCGCGACAGCGGGACGGAGTCCTTGGCGAAACTCTAGATCGCTGGGTCGCACAGCATCACCTGGGAAGGCTGTCCACTCACCGGCAAGCAGTTCAGATCCAATTGCCAAAGCTGAGACAGGTGAGATTTCTCTGCTTTGGGCACCTGCAGCCAAATCTTGCCCCTTTGGCCCACCTGCAACACCTGTGAGCCGTTAGGCACAGCTACTTGGGCCAAGGGATCCCCTTTTTCACTGTACAGCCAGAGGGAAGTGGATTGCTCGCCCTCTCGACACAGCAGCAGCACGCCCCAAGGGGCCTTGGCCATCTGGACAGGTTGCCCTTTCAAGAACCAGCGGCGCACCCGCAGCGGATTCACCTGCACCGAGTGGAGATAGGGGCAGCAACCTTGCTGGCCTTCCCTTCCCTCATCTGTTGCCGCAAAGAGCAACCGTTCTCCCAAGCTGATCACCCCCCCTTGGGGATCCAAGGGCAGGCGATAGCGAATGGGCTGGGATCCCGTCTGCAGAGACCAACCGGTCGCGACAGTGGGATGGTGTCCCTTGGGATAGGGCAAGAGGCTCATCTCCACCCACTGCTGCCCCACACCTGTCAACAAAACCAGATGCTCCGAGAGGGCCAGCAAGCGGGACAGGGATCCCTGCCAAGGCCAACGAAAATAGCAGCGGGAATCGGGGAAAGGCTGTGTTCCTGTCGACGTGGCCGGCTGCCATTGTACGGCCCCCAACTCTTGGGCGGTGGCCCAGACCAGCTCCTGTCGCTCTGCCAGCCAGGTGGCCTGCCAATCCTCCTCAAAGCTGAGCAAGGTGCGGATGCGGCTGGGGCTGAGGTGCAAAAGGCTGCTTCGGGAGAAGGCCAGGGCTTCCGGGAAGGTGTTCAAGGGCAGCACCGCCCGAATTGGCTCGTCCAGGGAAAAACGGGCCAAAGCAGGGGATCCCAGGGCAAGGTTCTGGAGCTCCAGCCATTCCAGCCTCTGGGGGGTCACCCGCAACAGCAGCGGGGATCTGGAGCCGCTGGGATCCTCGCAGATGCAGAACTTTTGCTCGGCCAGGAACTCCATCCCGCCAGTGTCAACAGAGCCCAGATCCGGCAGATCCCAAACCTGTACCCCAGGGGGCGGCCATCTGGGCAGGCGAGGGCCAACCCAACAACTGGCCGGCTCTTGCCACTCTTGGGCAACCACCGCCAAAGCCGACCGCATTTGGGCAGCAGTGCGGAACCGCCGCAAGGGCAACTTGCGTAGGGCTATCTCCAGCACCTCCCGCAGCGGGGCAGGGATCCCTTCGGGACAGACAAACGGCTGGTTGAGGTGGGCGTGCATCAACTGGCCGGGAGATCCGGAAAAAGGCCGTCGGCCCGTCAGCAGCTCCACCAGGATGATCCCCACCGCGTAGAGATCGGAAGCGGGACTGAACTGGCCATAAAACCGCTCCGGGGCCATGTAGGCAGGGGATCCGGTGGCGGTGATCTCGCCGGCAGCAGGCTGCAGGCGACGGGCGATGCCAAAATCCGTCAACTTCAGTTGCCAGCCCTGGGGCGTGGGCTTGAGCAGGATGTTCTCAGGCTTGACATCGCAGTGGATCACCCCCTGCCGGTGGGCATGATCTAACCCGGCCAAAATCTGATCCACAAAGCCCAAAACCTGCTTGACCGGCAGCCACAGCCCTTGCTCCACCTGGTCGATCAGCTCCCGCAGCGTGCCTCCCTCGCAGTACTCCAACACCAGGTAGCGACCTTCGCGGGCATGTTCGAGGGCGTAGCAGCGGGTAATGTTGGGGTGGTTGAGGGTGAGCAGATGGCGCAGCTCCCGCAGCAGATTTTGGGTGGGAAAGCGCTCCGCCGGCAGCTCCTTCAGGGCCACCAGGTCTCCTCCTTGACGGGGACGGGCACAGAATACACGCCCGTACTGCCCTTGGCCGGCCAAACCCAACATTTGGTAGCTGTCGTGAATCGACTTGAGGGTACGGCTGCGTCGGGACACGGCCCTAGCCCACGAGGAATCAATACCGGCACTTTACATCTTTTTTTGCTCTTTTCGTTCCCGTCTTGGCTCAGGTTCCAGAACAACGAGCCCAGCAGCAGGTCTGCCGAACTCCCACCGGAAAGCCTAAGAGCCGGTCAACTGCTTGAGCAGCTCCGCTGCGTGGGTTTCCACCTTGACCTTGGTGATAACGGCCTCGATCTTCCCCTCCGGATCAATAACAAAAGTGGTGCGGTGAATGCCGTTGTACTCTTTGCCCATGAACTTTTTCGGCCCATAGACCCCGTAAGCCCTGGCCACCTTGGCCCCCTCATCCACCAACAGGGGGAAGGGCAGTTGCAGCTTCTGGGCAAATTTTTGGTGGGAACGGGCATCGTCGGCGCTCACCCCCAAGATGGCGATGCCGTGGGCTTGATAGTCAGCGTAGGCATCCCGAAAGCCGCAGGCTTCTTGGGTGCAGCCGGGGGTGTTGTCCCGCGGGTAAAAATAGAGCACCACCCGCTGTCCCCGCAACTGGCTCAAGCTGATGGGATTGCCCTCGGCATCGGGCAGGGTGAACTCCGGAGCCGGATCCCCAACGGCAAGGGGCATGGGTGGGATCCCTCCTCAGACCGATTTTTTGGGAGAGAGAATCATCGTGATGTTTCGCCCTTCCTTTTGGGGAGGCTGCTGCATTTCCGCCACGCCCTCCAGGTCTTTGAACAAGCGCTGCAGCAATTCTTCCCCCAGCTCGGCGTGCTGGGCCTCGCGACCGCGGAACATCACAGTGGCTTTCACCTTGTCTCCATCCCCCAAGAACTGCTGGGCGCTGCGCAGGCGGACATGGTAATCGTGCTCGCCGATGTTGTAGCGAAACTTCACTTCCTTGATCTCGGCGGTGTGTTGCTTCTTGCGGGCCTCCCGTTCTTTTTTCTCCTTCTCAAACTTGAACTTGCCGTAGTCCATGATGCGGCAGACGGGCGGATCGGCCTTTTCGCTCACCAAGACCAAATCCAGATCTTTTTCTTCTGCCAGGCGCAGGGCTTCGCGCGGGCTCATGATCCCCAACTGAGTGCCGTCGGTATCGATAAGGCGGATTTTGGGGAAGCGGATGCGCTCGTTGATAGCCGGCAGCTCCGCGCGCTGCTTGCGGGGGAAGCGGTCAGGTGGACGCTCTACGGTCAAGTTTTCCTCTCTCAACGAAATAACAACACAAGACAAATGCTAAGTAGGACTAGCCCCCTTCGGAGCAGTGCCGAACCCTGAGTTTGGACTCTCCAATCAAAGTCGGCCACTGGCCCGCAGGCCAAGGCAGGCTGCACCTATACTAACCGGCATTTTCCGTCTCTTTCTAGAGCCGTCAAGCGTTGTCAAGGCCCGCTCACTTGGGGATCCTGCCAGGCCGCGGTAGGATACCAAAGTGGCGATCTTGAACAGGATCGAGGGTTGTTTGTCGGCCAGCAGGGAGGGCAGAAGCGGTGCAGCTCGGTTTAACGGAACGGGAACTGACAGAGTTGGCCCAAAAGTCGGTTCAGCTCATCCTCAGCCCGCGGGAAGGGGATAGCGAAGCGCTGATCCAGTACAAGTCTTCGGCAGAATTTCGAGCGGGGGTGCATCTGGCCTGTGCGGCCATGGTGTTGGTCTTGGCAGAGAACAACGAGCGCCTCAGCCAGCAGTTGCAGGCTACTTTACAAAACTTATCTGCAGCCGTCGAGACACCCTCAGAGAAGGCTGCCGGAAGCTAGCCCAAGGATCCGCGAACGGGGGAGGAAAAGCCTTGGCTGAGGTACGCAGCGAGCGAGACTCAATGGGGGAGCGGCAACTACCCCAGTCGGTTTACTACGGCATCCAGACCGCCCGTGCCCTGGAGAACTTCCCCATCAGCGGCCTCAAGCCCCTGCCAGAGTATGTGGAGGCCTGCGTGCTGATTAAAAAGGCGGCGGCGGAGGTCAACGGCGAGCTGGGGTGCATTCCGGCAGAGGTGGCCAAGGCGATTGTCCAAGCGGCGGATGAGATCCTCCAGGGATCCCTGCGGGATCAGTTTGTGGTGGATGTGTACCAGGCGGGGGCGGGCACCTCTCACCACATGAATGTCAACGAAGTGTTGGCCAACCGCGCCTTGGAGATCCTGGGGGAGCCCAAGGGCCGCTACCAGCGGGTCAGCCCCAACGATCACGTCAACTACGGCCAGTCCACCAACGATGTCATCCCCACCGCCATTCGTCTGGCTGCCCTGCTGCGGGTGCGACGGGATTTTCTGGGCACGCTGGACAATTTGGTAGCGGCGCTGGAGCAGAAGGCCCAAGAGTTTCGCGGCATCCTCAAGGCCGGTCGCACCCATTTGCAGGATGCGGTGCCAGTGCGGCTGGGGGATAGCTTCGGCGCCTACGCGGCCATCTTTGCCCAACACCGTCGCTGGATTGAGGAGGCCAGCCAGGCCCTGTGCAGCTTGGGGCTGGGGGGAAGCGCCGTCGGCACCGGCCTCAACACTCATCCCCAGTACCGGCAAAAGGTGGTGCAACGGCTGGCAGAGTATACCCAGTTGCCCCTCACCCCTGCTCCCCACCCCATGGCGGCGATGCAGAGCATGGCCCCCTTTGTGCATCTGTCGGGATCCCTGCGCAACCTGGCCCAAGATGGCATCAAGCTGGCCAACGACCTGCGGCTGATGGATTCCGGCCCCAAGACCGGCCTGAAGGAGATCCAACTGCCGCCGGTGCAGCCCGGCTCTTCCATCATGCCTGGCAAGTACAACCCGGTGATAGCCGAGATGTTGAACATGGTCTGTTTCCAGGTGATCGGGCTGGATACCGCCATCACCCTCGCAGCCCAAGCGGGGCAATTTGAGCTCAACGTGATGATGCCCCTGATTGCCTATGACCTCCTGCACAGCCTGCAGATTCTGAACAGCAGCCTGCGGGTCTTTGCCGAGCGCTGTATTCAAGGCATCACCCCCAAACCGGAGCGATGCCGTAGCTACGCAGAAGGGACGCTGGCTTTGGTGACCGCCCTCAACCCCTACATCGGCTATTTGCAAGCTGCAGAAGTGGCCAAGGCTTCTTTGGAAACCGGCCAGTCCATTCGGCAGATTGTCTTAGAGCGCAACTTGATGACCCCGGAACAGGTGGCCAAGGTGCTGGATCTGGAGGCGATGAGCCAAATGCAGTCCTAACCCATTCGCTACAGTGGAGGCATACTGCTCCTGCCTGGCCATGACCATCGCCCCCTATCGCTGGCCCACCCAGCACGACTTGCCCGATACAGACGACACCCCCTTGGACAACGAGGATCAAGGCCGCCAATACCCCCTCCTCCGGGAACCGCTGCTGCTGCACTGGTCAGATCGGCAAGACTTTTTTGTGGCTTGCAATATGGGCCTTTACTACGCCCTACCCCGGCAGGTCATTGTTCCAGATTTGTTTCTGGTGCTGGGGGTTCCCCGTTGGCGGGATGGCACCGCTCGCAAAAGCTATGTGGTTTGGGATGAAGGGAATATCTTGCCTATTCTCATCTTGGAGATCATCTGCAACGACCAGGGGGAAGAAAAACCCGGACAAGCCAAATTCCAGCTCTACGAAAGGCGGCTGCGGATCCCCTACTACGTCACCTTCGAGCTAGAGACCGATGAGCTGAATGTTTATCAACTCCAGGGCGGACACTATGAGCTGCTCCCCGGCTCAGGCGCTGGAGAACATCCCCCAATTCTGTTGCCCGATTTGGACTTGAGTATCGGTCGGTGGTGGGGATCCTACGAGGGGCGAGAACGCTTTTGGGTGCGCTGGTATGATAGGGCAGGGCAATTGTTGCCTACGGGAGCTGAACTAGAACGGCAGCGGGCTGAATTGGAACGGCAACGGGCAGAATTGGAACGGCAGCGGGCAGAATTGGAACGCTCCCGAGCCGAACGACTGGCCCAGCGGCTACGGGAACTGGGAGAAGACCCTGAATTTTGATCAGCTTTTCCAGGGATCCCCAAAAAAGAAATCTCCACCTACCCCCTACACTGGAATCCTGGCATTCCAGGGGGACATGATGACCAGACAGCGACTCAGTTTGTGGACGAAGCTGGCCTATGGGGTGGGGGATCTGGGCACAGGCATGACGGCCAACATCCTCATCTTTTTCCTGCTGCCCTTTCTCACCAATACCGTTGGCATGGCAGCAGGCCTAGCCGGCAGCATCTACGCCATCACTCGCTTTTGGGATGCCATCAACGATCCCATCATCGGCATTCTCAGCGACCGCACCCGCACCCGTTGGGGCCGTCGCCGCCCCTGGCTGCTGTTTGCAGCCCTCCCCTTTGGCCTCACGTTCCTGGCCCAGTGGTGGATCCCTTTTCCCGGTCGGATTGGCCCCCTGTTTGCCTACTACCTGGCGGTGTCGCTCTTGTTCAATACCTTCTACTCTGCGGCCAATATTCCCTACGCCTCCCTGACAGCGGAGCTGACCCAGGATTACGACGAGCGCACCCAGCTCAACCAATTCCGCTTTGCCTTCTCTGTAGGGGGCAGCATGGTTGCGGTGGTCACCTTTCCCCTGCTGGTCAACCTGCTGCCGGATCGGGCTGCCGGCCACCTGCTGGCGGGAGCCTGTTTTGGAGTGATCTCGGCTGTGCCCTTGCTGATCTGTTTTTGGGGGGTGCGAGAACGGTATCCATCCCAACGGGATCCCATGCCCCTGGTTCAACAACTGCGGGTGGCCTTCAGCAACCGCCCCTACCTGTTTGTCAGCGGCATCTACCTGTGTTCTTGGCTAGCGTTTCAGTTCACAGCCACAATCATCCCTTATTTCATCGTCTTCTGGATAGGCCTGCCGGAGGTGTGGATTTCCTTGGTGGTACTGGCGGTACAGGGGATCGCAGTGCTGACGCTGTTTGGCTGGACCCAACTGAGCACCCATCTGGACAAGCGCACCATGTACCTCATTGGGGCGGGGTTTTGGCTGATCTCGCAGGCAGGCCTGTTTTTTCTCCAGCCCGGCCAGCAGGGGATCATGATTGGGCTGGCTCTGTTGGCCGGCATTGGGGTTTCTGCTACGGCCTATCTCGGCCCTTGGTCGATGTTGCCGGATGTGATCGACCTGGATGAGCTGCAAACCGGGGAGCGGCGGGAGGGGATCTTCTACGCTTTTATGGTCTTCTTACAAAAGGTGGGCCTGGCGCTGGGACTGTTTTTCGTGGGGCAAGCTCTGGATTGGGCCGGCTTCGTGCCTTCGGTGGCCGGAGAGGCCCTGCCCATCCAGCCGGAATCGGCTTTGTTGGCCATTCGCGTTGCCATCGGCCCCTTACCGGGAGTGGCTTTGATCGGCGGGATCTTGCTGGTGTGGTTCTACCCAATCACCCGGCAGCGTCATCAGCAGATCCTGATGGAATTGGAAGAAAGACGGCAACAATACCACCCCAGCACCGAAAGATCTCCTTAGACCGCAAAATAGGCTACGGTTTCTAGCGGCAGAGCAACTGGCGCAATTGCGGGGGTTTTGATCTTCGGCCCAGGCTACTCCTCTCTCAGGGGCCTGCAGGATTACCTCATCAATGGCCTGAAAAAATGGCGTGAAAATCGATCACTCCTTCATCTCGCGCTGGGGGCCGAATGAAGAAAATGCCGAGACCATTGCCTGATCATCACCTTGGCCCGCAGCCTGGGAATGGATGTCACTGCCGAGGGGATCGAAACCCTACAGCGACTGCACCAATGAGGCTGTTGAACTGCGAGTATGGCCAGGGCTATTTCTTCGCCAAACCTCTCTAGGATGCAGAGCAAATGCTGCGGTTGCAATTGGACAAGAGGTGAAGGGATCCCTGCCCTCAGTCTAGGATGATGCGCAGGCCGCTACCCGAGGGAGTCACCGGTTCAGGGTTGGGCAAAATCCGCAGCCCACTGCCGGAGGGCCGGGTCACCGTGTTGTCGATGTTCACAAGGAAGGTGTTGGATTGGCCGTCCCGCTCATACACCACCACGTCGTTGCGGTTGAACTGGGAGCGACAGATGATGGGGGAGTTGTCGGCAGCAGTAGCCGCACTGCAGCGGTAGCCAGGGGCAGAGACGATCTTGCCTTCTTCATCGATGGAAAAAGGAACTGCAGAGGGCAAGATTGGAGAAAAGACCGGCTGGTCGGGATTGAGGATCACCGAGCCACCTGTGCTGGGTTCTACCACGATCCCCCGCCCGTCGATGACGATCCGCTGCGCTTGGGCGGGAGAGACGGCCAGCGGCCCCAAGAGCAAAGCCAGGCTTAGGCCGAGTTGGAGGGGAAACAACAGCTTCATTGGATATCTCCTTTGGCCCAGGGCCATAACAGCTTCCAGGGATCCGCCAACGATCCTTGCAGGGGATGGATCCCTGGCTCAACTTAACTTGATCTTGATCTTGACTTGATCTTGATCTTGGCCCAGATGTCGGGCCGAACCCAGGGCGGAAGCCGTCACCTCTGTTGCCAAGATGGGCACTTTGCCGTCGGCTCGACTACCACAGCCCCGAGCGGCCCAACGCCAGCCCGACCACCAACATGCCCAACACCAAAAAGGGCTGCGCGCTGGCTTGGTATTTCACATCGTTGTTCAAAGGATCCCGCAGCAGGTACATATCTTGGAAGGTTATTTGCGGGATGATCAGCAGCACCAAAAGGGCCGCGTAAAGTTTTAGGCCCGCCCCCAGCAAAAATGAGGCCATGCCGAACTGGAACAGGTCGATCATCAGCGCCGAGATCCAAGCGGCCCCCATTGCCCCAAACATCACCGGCAAAGAGGCCAAGCCAAACTGCCTGTCCCCTTCGATGCTTTTGAAATCGTTGACCACGGCAATCCCCAGCCCGGCCAAGCTGTAGATCAGCGTCAGGATGCAGACCGTCCAGTTCAGCTCGCCGAACAAGGCGTGACCCGTCCACCAGGGCAGGGCGATGTAGCTGGCACCAAGGGCATAGTTGCCCAGCCAGCCGTTGCGCTTGAGCTTCAGGGGGGGCGCCGAGTAAATGTAGGCAATCAGGGCTCCCGCCAAGGCAATGCAGGTGATCACCGGGAAGTCATGGCCCGTGTACCAGTCCAGAGCGTAGGCCAAGCCCAACCCCAAGATCAGCAGCACCCAGATCTGGATAACCACCCGCTGCAGAGAGATGGCCCCCGAAGGGATCGGGCGGTAGGGCTCGTTGATGGCGTCGATCTCGCGGTCGTAGTATTCGTTCACCGTTTGGGTATAGCCCGTCATCAGGGGGCCCGCCAGAATCATGCCCACCAAAATGAGAGCCACATTCTCCCAAGTCCAGGTGAAGTGACCGGAAGATGCCGCCCCCGGAATCAGACCCCACACCAAAGGGATCCAGGTGACAGGTTTCATCAGTTGCAAGTGCAACTGCCAAATGGAGCGAGACTCCACCTCTGCTCCTTTCATGCCCAGCAGTTGACGGACACGCTGCGCATTCGACCCGCCGGTGCCAGGGGATCCCTTGCCGGGATCCGAGTCTGGGGTGGTTTCTTCCGCAGTAGCTCCTACCTCCTCTAAACTGGGCTCTGCAGCAAAGGCCATCTCAGCCGCCATTTCCGGCGAGGAGGGATCTTGAGGGATCTTTTCGCTCATGGTGGGATGCGCAATCAAACTGCAATAACGGGGATAACCACCCCCATTCTGAGACATCGTGACATACTCCCGCACTCATGCTGATGCATAGAGTACGAGCTTCTCAGTGACTCCTGTTAAGGACATTTCCTGAGCTTTAAGAACGGGATGCCCCACCGCTCTGTGTTCACCATAGCAAGGGTTTCCGCCTTTCATCCTGACCCTCATGCTGATACATAGAGGGCGTCGCTTCTCGGCGGTCTAGCTGACCGGATTCCTCAAACAAGAGGAGAGGTTGACGTTCTCCCCACGGCTAAAGCCAGAGGATCCGTTCTCAGCCAGCAAAACAACTCCCACTGACTGAGCTACACCGAGCATGTGGCTTATACCGCAGCACCGTGGGGGACGCCAAAGCGCTTCGCGCCGCCAAGGCGAACGCACCAGCTACTGGGATGTGGAAACACCCCAGATACTTCTACTTCACCTTCAGCACTGCACCTTTCTATAAATGGGTGGAGCGATACTCACATCCTATCAGGAGACGGTAGCTTATCCCTAGGCATAAATGCCGGGGCCTGAGCCGCCGAGTTTTCGGTCAGCTCGCAGTTCCGGGCCATCTACACAATCTGTGCCGTCACGAATAGGTTTTGGTGCTCCGCTGGGATCCGCTCTTTCTCTTGGGCCGGGATCACCAGGGGAGGTTGCTGAGTGTAATTGATGGGATCCCGAAACCAAGCGCGGCTGTAGGTGTTGTAGAGAAGAGGACGGGGAGCGGGCGAGCGATTGGCCCGACCCAGATGAATCAGGCGGTAGTCGAACAGGAGGCAGGATCCCTTGGCCAAGGGTGGATCGATAAAGGGCATCTGCTGGGCCAGCTCGGTATAGTGGGCATCGAAGACCGCATGGCTGCCGGGCCAGAGACGGGTCATGCCGTTCTCTTCGTTGACCTCCACCAGAGGAATAAGCAAATTCAGGGCATAGCAAGGAATGATCGCATCCAAGGTCTCGTCGCCAAACAGATGAGACAGATCCCGGTGAACTTGTTGATCGGCGGATCCCGGCAGAGAGACCACCGCCCCCAGCCCGCTCAAGATCAACTCTGGCCCCAAAATCCGCTTCAGGATGGGCAAGATCAGAGGATGGGCATAGATGAGGGGATCGTTGAAGGGGCCCTCCAGGCGAACCGTTACCATCACCCGTCTATTGCCCACCAACAGGGCATCAGCGTGGTGCTCGTGGGTGCAGTAGCGGCTGTAGGTGGCCAGAAAGCTGCTGTGCAACTTGTCGATGAGCTCGGGGGGAAAGATCTCCGGCAACACCAGATAGCCCTCTGTGGAAAACAGTTCAAAAGCCTGCTCTACGGTCTCTGGATCCGGCTGCTGGAGCTCCTGTAAGGACTCCGTCCCGCTGACGCGAACCGCAGGGCTGAAGCGCAACTGGGCCAACATCGGCTAGGTCTCCTGCAAACTGGCCACAGCCATTAACATGCCCCGCGCTTTGTTCAGACATTCTTGATATTCCCGCTCCGGATCCGAGTCGGCTACAATACCTGCCCCGGCCTGCAAGCTCACCTGGCCCTGATGAACCAGCAGAGTGCGGATGGTGATGGCGGTGTTCAGTTGGCCAGAAAAGTCGTAGTAGCCATAGGCGCCGGCATAGGGCCCGCGGCGGCATCCTTCCAGCTCATGAATAATCTGCATGGCGCGGATTTTGGGGGCGCCGGTAACAGTGCCGGCGGGGAAGGTGGCCCGCAGCAGATCCCAGGCGCTGTACTGGGGATCCAGCCGCCCCACCACGTTGCTGACGATGTGCATCACATGGCTGTAGCGCTCGATCTGCATCAGGTCGTCCACCTGCACAGATCCCAGTTGGCAGACCCGTCCCAGGTCATTGCGGGCCAGATCCACCAACATCACATGTTCGGCCCGTTCTTTCGGATCTGCCAACAGCTCTTGCTCTAACTGCCGGTCTTCCTGAGGGGTGGTGCCACGGGGGCGGGTGCCGGCAATGGGGCGCACGGTGGCGATGCGGTCTTCTCCCACCCGGCTGAGTTTGACCATCACCTCTGGGCTGGAGCCGATGAGGCAGAGATCCCCAAACTGCAAAAACGCCATGTAAGGGGAAGGGTTAATCAGCCGCAACGAGCGGTAGAGGCAAAAGGGATCCCCCGCAAAGGAGATGGTAAACCGCTGCGAGAGCACTACCTGGAAGATATCTCCGGCGCGGATGTAGTCCTTAGCCTGTTCCACGGCTTGGCAGTAGGCCGGGCGGCTCAGGGTGCTGGGAGGGATTTGTTCGCGCCAGCGGGACGGAGTCCTTTCCGACAGGTGGGGCTTCCAGTTGAGGTGCAGATGGGCCAGAGAAAGAGGAGCGCTGAGCTGCTGCATCAGCTTTTCCACCCGCCGGCAGGCTTGGGCATAGGCTTCCTCGGCAGCGTGGTGACGGGTATCGGCGAAGGCCACCACCCAAATCTTGCGCTTTACCTGGTCAAAGAGCAAAATGCTGTCCACCTGCATCAAAACGGCATCAGGGGGATCCCCCGGCTGCAGGGGGTGGATGGGCACCTTGGGCTCAATCCAGCGAATCAGCTCGTAGCCCCAGTAGCCAAACAGGCCGCCGATGCTGCTGGGCAATTCCGGCAAATGCACCGGCTCATAGGGCTGCAAGCAGCGGGCCAAGATGGCAAAGGGATCCCCTTGGTGGTGCTCCTGTCGGCCATCGCGGTAGCGCTGTAGGGCTTGATCTCCCCGTATTTCCAATACCCACAGGGGGTCGCAGCCCAGGAAGCTGTAGCGGGCTACCTGCTCCCCCCCCTCCACCGACTCCAGGAGAAAGTTGTAGGGCTGGCCAGCACAAACCCGATACCAGGCAGAAACCGGCGTTTCCAAATCCGCCACCCATTCCTGGTACACCGGGATAAAGTTGCCCTGCTTGGTGAGGGCAAGAAACTCCTTCAAGGGAGGGTAAATCATGGCCTGCAACTTTTGTGCTTTTCCTGACTCTACCCCAGACACGGGATCCCAAGGGCGTGTGAATCCCTCTGGATTGCCCGGTTGCAACAGCGCCGAAAACCATTAAGCTGAGAGCGGCTCTACTCTCGGGATCCCTTGCCATGCAAAACCCATCTCAGGTGATTCGTGAGCGCCTCCGCTATCAAGGCCACAAATACACCTTCGTCAGCCAGCGTTTGCGTTTTCCCAACGGCAAAGAGGGAGAGCGGGAGTACCTCATCCATCCTGGCGGGGTGGTGGCAGTGCCCGTCACTGCAGCAGGCAAGTTCGTCTGCATTCGTCAATATCGCTTTGCGGTTGCCTCCTACCTTTATGAATTTCCGGCAGGCACAGTCGAGCCAGGGGAGCATCCCGATGACACCATTCGCCGCGAGCTGGAAGAAGAAACGGGCCTGCGTGCCCATCGCTGGGATTCGCTCGGCCAATTCTATCTATGCCCCGGCTATTCCAGCGAGATCATGTACGCCTATCTGGCGCGGGAGCTGGAAGTGCTGGATTCCCCTCCCGATAAGGATGAGGATGAAGATATTACCGTAGTGGAGTTTTCTGCTTCTGAGCTTACAGAAATGGCCCGTTTGGGAATGGATTTGGACAGCAAGTCCATTGCCTGCTTTTGGCGGGCCCAATTGTTTTTGGCTGCCGAAAAATAGAGCCCTCCGTCGGGGGGGGCTGCCCCTTGCTCCTGGGGGATCCCTTTCAAATTGGCGGGGCGTCGTTCCAAGCCGACTTTGTTGGCTACAGAGGAAGCTCCAGGCTTTTCACCCTAACTTGGTAGCCCATTGCCAGGCGAGATCAAGGTGAGATCGAGGTTGCGTTCGACATAAAAGGGATCCCTGTATCCCGGCTGTTTGGTTGACTGGGAGAACCTTGGAGTCCTTTAGAATTTTAGGGGCGAGGAGTGAGGAAATATGCGGAAGCTGTTGTGTTCCTGTGGTCGAATAGCCTGGGGAGCGGCCTTGGCTGCCACTCTACCGGTTGCTGCTGTTCCTGCCTATCCCCAGCCTGTGCTTCCGCTGCTGCCGGTTCCTTCTGAGGGCGGCGCTGCTCGAGGTGGGGTTGTGGCTTTATTCAATCAATCCATTTGGTGGGATTTTATTCGCGGCAATCGTGGCGAAAACCTACGCCTGTTCCCGGCCAGCCTAACTTCCCCATCTCGCCAGGATGTGGTGGCCGTGTTTCAGATTCAGCGGCAGCCCACCGTAGAGCCGGTGGTGCGCGTTCTCAGCTTCGAGCATCAGGGGGGGTATAGCTTTCGTCTGCTCCACACGGCTGAGCCGATCCCAGGGCGGTTGGTGGAGGCTCACCTGCGCACGGACATTACCTCCAGCCCACAGCCCAAGTTGGTGCTCCTCACCGAGCGAGGGGGCATCAGCCTGCTGCGCTCTGTCTTGGTCTTGGAACACCGGCCTGAGGGACTTGTGCCACTGCTGAGCGTGACGGATCTGAGCAATGCCAGCCTGCGGGTCAGCCCGCAAGGGATCCTGGTCATCTCAAGCCCGCCCGGTGCCAGCCGTGACTTGAGGGCTACCCTCTACCAATGGGAGGGGGATGGCTTTGTCCGTCGAGATCTATAAGTCCATCATCTGTTGTGACTGTTGTGAATCTGCCTGTCAATATCCATCTTTGTCAGCGAGGTCTCGCGTGGAGCGGATGTCCGTCTCGGCTATCGCTGCCCTTGCCAGCAAGCTGATACATTCACGCTGAACTCTCCTGAACATGGTTCAGGAAAGAAGCGATCGCATCCTGCCTATCTCTGTTCGCGTCAGCGGGACGGAGTCCAAGCAGGAAGGCGGTATCCCGCAAAGCCCTGAGGAATACCCCCCGAGCGCTTTCCCCCTTCACTTCCCGGCAACCGTTGCGGTGGACTCAAGGATCAGGGGGAAACTTGGTCTACTATATCCCTCTCGATGACTTTTGCCAAACCGCCTAAAGCTCAGTAAATTCAGCAAAGTTCAGGGTTTTGGGGGTTAGAGGCATGCTCCCAAGCTGGGGGCTTGTCCCACCTGCCAAAGGAACAGACTCTCGGCCCCAAGGGGGTGAATACTCCAGGGATCCAGGCCAGACCCAAACCACCCATAGGGATCGACGGCAGCCGGTTGGCCCGAGTTGGTGTTGTCGAAGCGACGTACCTCGAAATGGAGATGGGGCCCGCTGGCACAGCCGCTGTCTCCCGATAGGCCGATGACTGCTCCTGCGGCCACCACTTGCCCCTCCTGCACCCCGATTTGACTGAGGTGGGCGTAGAGGGTCTCCCAGCGGGGAAGTGCTCTCCCGTCTGTTCTCTCCCCCTCCGAGAGTTCTGGCTCGTGCAGAAGGCGCACCCGCAACCCCCTGACCAGCCGGCCCAAGCTGGGGCAAAAAAACTCCGGCTCCTCGCGGGCCAAGGTGACCCGTCCTGCGGCAGCGGCCAGGATCGGGGTGCCCACCGGCATCTCCCAGTCATAACCGGCATGGCCATCGCTTTTGCCACACGGGTGCAGCGGGTCGGGGATCCAAACCTGGCCTTGCCCACTCACAAACCGTCTGTTGCCATCCCTCTCCCCCAAAGGCAGATCATGGTCGAAGAGATTGGTGACGGGAAATTCTCCGACAAAGGGCTTGTGCAAAAACGGCCACTGGGGCGGCGGCGGATCCCCATAAGCAGAACGATATTTTTCCAGCTCCAGCCGATAGTCTTCCAGATCCTGACGCTGGGCGGGATCTTCCGTGTGCTGCTGCAACAGATCCACCAGCTGCAGGGCCTGAAGCCAGTCCTGGCGCTCCACAGCACGAGCCAGTTGGGCGTACACCCCCACCAGGGATCCCTGCTGTGAAGACGGGGAGGAGACCTGGGGAAAAACGGGCGAGATGTTTACGAATTGATACAATAGACAGCAAAATATCAGCAGTGTCACCGTTAGCGGTGGTGACATCCCTGCCCAGAGGGCCATCCCAAGTAGGCCGGCCTGCAAGCAAGCGGGCTTGTTCTTGGCTTTAGGCTCTCTCTTCAGGCCATCCGCTTTTCCCCTCAGCCGCCGTATGGGTTGCAAGGAGACAGAGCGGCTTCGCTTAACCACTCTTCGGGAGTTTCTCATGCGTTGGTTCTCGTCCTCTGGTGTTCTCGTCAGCCTGCCTTTCCAGTCTTCTGTTGGGCGAAGTGTTCTGCCCCTGTCTGGCTCGATTTGGCAGCGGCTGGAGGCCTTAGCTCTGGGTTTGCACATTCTGTCTTTGCTTTTTGGGTTGGCAGGGTTGCTCTGGGTTGTACCCCATCCTGAGTGGGTGGCCAGTTTGCCCCCCATTGGCCTTCAAGCTTTCTCCTTGAGCATGGGCAATGGCGGCGTGGCCTACATGGTGTTCGGTGCGCTGGCGGCAGTTCTGATGGGATCCCGGCTGTTGGGGATGCGGCGCCTGTTGATGTTTTTGATCCCGGCGGTGGGCATTTCCTTGGGCAGTGAGCTGTTGGGTACCAGCACTGGGATCCCCTTTGGCAACTATGGCTACCTGAGTGGGCTGGGCTACAAGATTGCCGGGTTGGTGCCTTTTACCATCCCTCTGTCTTGGTTTTATGTGGGGTTGTCGTCCTATTTGTTGGCGCGTGTGGCTCTGCAAACCCAGCGCCACTGGTTGATCCACTTCGAGGCCATCATGTTGGGGGCCCTGCTGCTCACCGCCTGGGACTTCGTGCTGGATCCGGCCATGACCCGCGGCTTGATCCCGTTTTGGACGTGGTTTCAGCCGGGGCCCTTCTTCGGTATGCCGCTGCAAAACTTCGGTGGTTGGATGCTGACCGGGGCTGCCTTCATGACGGTGGCCAATCTGCTGTGGGGCGAGGATCAACCCATCCTTGACCGCCGCCAGTTGGTGGGGCCGCTGGTGCTCTATGTAGCTAATTTTGCTTTTGCCCTGCTGATGAGCCTGGGCTCCGGCATTGTTGCGCCGGCGGGGCTGGGCCTGTTGTTGGGGTTGGGGCCCGCTTTGGGGTTGTGGTGGAGTGCAAAGACCCCATCCCGCTATTGCGAAAGGACTCCGTCCCGCTATCGCGACCAGCCTGAGCCGCCTTCCCATCCCCAAAAGGACTCTGTCCCGCTATTGCAAACGGTTGAGGGAGAGGCAGGTCAAGCCTGGGATACTTTGGAGGATCCCGGTTGGGTTGGCGCGAAATAAACTGGCCCTAACCTTTCCTCGGCGAGATCCCCCAGTTGTCCAGGCCATGAACTTCTGCAGCGACAATGTCACAGGCGCCTGTCCTGAGGTGATGGAAGCCCTGTTGGCCCTCAAGGGATCCGCCATGCCCTATGGAGGGGACGAATGCACAGCGCAGGTGCAAAGGCTGTTTGCCGAGATCTTCGAGCATGAAGTGGCGGTGTTTCCGGTGGCAACAGGATCTGCTGCCAATGCCCTGGCCCTTTCGGTGCTCACCCCGCCCTACGGGGCGATTTATTGCCATCCCGAGGCCCACATCAATCTGGACGAATGTGGAGCGCCAGAGCTGTTTACAGGTGGGGCCAAGTTGGTGGGGATCCCCGGAGAGCAAGGCCGTATCGGCTGGGGCAACTTAAAAGCAGCCCTGGAGCGGGCGGGGTTTGGGGTGGTTCATCACGTGCAGCCTGCCTGCCTCAGCCTGACCCAAGCCACCGAGGCCGGCACCCTCTACTCCTTGGAGCAGCTTGGATCCTTGGCGGATTTGGCCCATCACTTTGGCCTCAAGGTGCATATGGATGGGGCTCGCTTCGCCAACGCCTTGGTCGGTTTGGGTTGCACCCCTGCCGAGATGACCTGGAAAGCGGGGGTGGATGTGCTGTCCTTTGGGGCCACCAAAAATGGAGCCTGGGCTGCGGAAGCGGTGGTGTTTTTTCATCCAAATCAGGTGGGCGATTTTGAGTTTCGTCGCAAGCGCAGTGGCCATCTGCTCTCGAAGATGCGCTTTTTGTCTGCCCAATTGCAGGCCTATCTCCAGGATGGGGTGTGGCTGCGCAATGCCCGCCATGCCAACGCAATGGCCCAGCAGTTGGCTCAGGGACTGGGATCCCTGCCGGGAGCCAAGTTGGTGTATCCTACCGAGGCCAATGAGGTTTTTATCGAGCTGCCGGAGCCGGTTCTCCAGGCCCTAGAGGGAGCGGGGTTTCGGTTTTACCGCTGGCTGGGGGAAGGTCACCACTTAATCCGCCTGGTGACGGCTTTTAACACTTTGCCCGCGGATGTCGAGCGCTTCTGCCAGGTGGCTCAGCAAGCCAGCCGTTTGCAATAGGCGGACGGAGTCCTTGCAGCTGACCGGGGATCCCCCTGGCCAAAGGCCTGAGCATCCCAAGGGATCCCTGAAGGCTGTTCATCGGCTCGTCAATCCTTAAAGTGGGTGCTGTCGCGACCGGGCTTTTTCTCCAGGCAGGGCGAGGCGGAAGTCGATCCCGTTTTCTTCGAGTTGTCCCGTAGCAAACCGATCAGCAGGCAGGCCACCCCGAGGTTGATGGCCACATCCGCCACGTTGAATACCGGAAAGCGAATCCAGATCAAATTGAAAAAGTCCACGACATAGCCGTTGACGAAGCGGTCGATGCCGTTCCCCACGGCTCCTGCCCACACCAAGCCATAGCCGGCCTGTTCCCATCGGCCCAGGATCCCGCCGCGAATGGCCAGCAGCGCCAACGCCAGCGCCACCCCCAGCGAGATCCACTTCAAGAGCTCTGCCGAATCTTCAAACAGGCTCCAAGCAGCGCCGGTATTCTCCACGTAGGTGAGGTGAAACACCCCTGGCCACAGCTCAATCTCTGGCCCCGGCAGCAGCCGTTCCACTGCCCAGTGCTTGGTCGCCTGATCCAAGATTACCCCCAGGATCCCGGCCAGCCAAAAGCCTTTGTTTTTCATGTCG
The DNA here is from genome assembly GCF_054060215.1 of Thermostichus sp. OS-CIW-30. Taxonomy (NCBI): domain Bacteria; kingdom Bacillati; phylum Cyanobacteriota; class Cyanophyceae; order Thermostichales; family Thermostichaceae; genus Thermostichus; species Thermostichus sp. OS-CIW-30. The sequence continues at coordinate 21,675 of NZ_JBSSCZ010000007.1, forward strand.
TCTTGGCCTCAATCACGTCCACCGGCAAGAGCGCCCCGATGAGCACTTTTCCCATCCTGACATGCTGCTCTTCTGCCGGCTCATTGCACAGAAGCTCAAGGGCGGAGCTCTGGACTCGAAGTTGGGCCTGTAACGGGATCCAACACCGGTGAGTGGCCTCAGAAGCGATTGGCCGCCTCTGGCTTGAGAGGAGCAGCAAGAAAACCGTCCAGCTTAGGCAACTGGACGGGGATCCCCTGGGGGTGGACAGGATTGGCTACCGACCCTGCTGCTCCAGGGAGCGGCGCAATTCACTGGCCATCTGCATAAACTCTTGCGGATTGCCCGCCTTGCCGTAGGAAGAGCGATCCTGAACCTTTTTGCCGCTGCCTTGGCGGGTGCGGGTGTTGAGCAAAGCGCTGGCCATTTCCATGAACTTGGCAGGATTTCCCTCGCTGCTGCCCCGCACGAGAGGGGCGCGTCCGGCACGAGTGACAGCCATAGATACCTCAATTTCAGAAATGAAATGCTTGTTACATTTTCTCACAAGGGCTCTGCGATCAACCAGGGCCAGCGTTTCCTTGCTGTTACAGCGACTCCGGCCAATACTTGGGGATCCTTCTAAGCCGCAAACCTTGCCTGAGGTTGGAAAGAGCCATCAGCGAGTTGAGGTTTTCTCTTGAGTCCAATGATGGATCAGCCAAATGGGGAGCACCGTCAGGCCGATCACCCCCAGGGCCACCACGCTGATCACCGGGCGCTGCCGAGGCTTGGTGAGCTGGCTAAACACCCAAATCGGCAAGGTTTGCTGCTGGCCGGCGGTGAAGGTGGTGACGATAATCTCATCGAAAGACAGCGCGAACGCGAGCAGGGATCCCGCCAATAGGGCCGAGGCCAGTTCGGGCAGAAGGATGTACCGAAAGGTTTGCAGAGGATTGGCCCCCAAGTCGGCAGAAGCTTCTAGCTGAGAGCGTCCCATGCGGCGAAACCGGGCCAGCACGTTGTTGTACACCACCACCAGGCAAAAGGTGGCATGGCCGATAACAATTGTCCAAAAGCTGAAAGGGATATGCAGCAAATGGATCGCCGAGCGCAAGGCGATCCCGGAGACAATGCCCGGCAAGGCGATGGGCAGCAACACCAAAAACGAGATCGTCTCGCGGCCAAAAAATCGGCTGCGATAGACTGCTGCTGCCGCCAGGGATCCCAGCACCACCGCCACTCCGGTAGCCAGCACAGCCACCCGCAAAGACAAAAACAAGGCCCGCCAAATATCGGCCCGCCCCCAGGCCACGGCAAACCAACGCCAGGTCAGCCCCGGCAAAGGGAAGCGCAAAGTCGCCTCATCGGGGCTAAAGGCGTAAAGGACGATCACCAGCAGAGGAAGATGGAGAAAGAGCAGCACCCCCAGCGAGAACAGGATCCAAAGCCATTGGCCGATGGGAAAAGGGCGAATCGGCATGGATGAGGGAGAATACAGAGCCGGATGGGGAACAGTCTACAGGTAGAGAAATGGTCTGTGAAATAGCCTTGTAGGGAAGCAGCTTTTGGCAAGGACTTTAGATTGCTTGGCTGACTCTGGAGCTCCAGTCGAGCAGAGTATCCCAAACCCAGATTAAACTCGCAGCATGATCGCGTTTTTAAGCGGCCACCTTGTGGCCATCGAATGGGGAGAGCGCAGTAGCCTCACTGTTGAGGTGCAGGGGATCGGCTATCGCGTCAAGGCCCCAGGACGTTTTCTCAAGCAACTGCCTGCAGTGGGGGAGCCCGTCCGGGTGTTCACCCATTTGGTGGTGCGAGAGACCGAGCTGGTGTTGTACGGGTTTGGCTCGCCAGCCGAGCGCGATTTGTTTGTGGAACTCATCAAAGTCTCAGGGGTGGGGCCGGCTTTGGGCTTGGCCCTGCTGAATACCTTCGGCCTGCCGGAGCTGATTCAGGCGGTGGTGACCGAAAATGTGCGCCTGCTCTCCCTCACGCCGGGGGTAGGTCATAAAACGGCCCAGCGGCTGGCCTTGGAGCTGAAAACCAAGCTGGCCCACTGGCGACAGGGGATGGGGGTTGCGGATCAACCCTTGGCCGGAGGGCCGCCCATGCCCATCCGAGAAGAGGTGGAAATGGCCTTACTGGCCCTGGGCTACAGCACTCAGGAAATTCAGGCTGCCTTGCAAGCTCTGCCCACTCACCCCCGCCCAACGGAAGACTGGCTGCGGGATGCCATCACCTACCTGAGCCAGCAGCCATGAAGCACCGCCGCATTGCTATTCTGGGTGGAACCTTCAACCCTGTGCACCATGGCCACTTGATCATGGCAGAACAAGCTCTTTGGCAGTTTGACCTGGATCAGGTGCTGTGGATGCCCGCCGGGGATCCCCCCCACAAGCCTCTGGCCCCTGGCGCCAGCAAAGCCGACCGCTTGGCCATGGTCAAGTTGGCCATTGCCGACCACGAGCGCTTCGCCTGCTCAGAGCTGGAGATCCGCCGTTCGGGGCGCTCCTACACCATCGAGACACTGCGCACCCTCATCCAGGAGCAACCCAATACCCAGTGGTACTGGATCATCGGCGTGGATGCTCTGCGGGACCTGCCCCAGTGGTATCAAGCGGAAGAACTGGCCCGCCTCTGCCATTGGATTGTTGCCCCACGGGTGGATGCCGGCGATGCCGCCCAGGTGCTGCAGGCGGTGGCCGCAAAGCTGCCCATCCAAGCCCAAATCCTGGAAGCTCCCACCCTGACGCTCTCTTCCACCTACCTGCGACAGCAAATCCAAAAGGGAGGGTCTATCCGCTACCTGGTGCCCCCTGCCGTGGAGCACTATATCCGTCAGCACCGCCTCTATCTGCAGCCCTAAAGGAAAAAAGGGGGCGGATCCCCCCTCTAGAATCACCAAATTTTCGGGCTGGAGGCCCGCACCATAGCCGCAGGCTTGGTGTCGAGAGGAAAGCCCTCCTCCATATAGGTTTGCTGGTCAAAAGTCTGGATGAACTACAATAAGCCCATGAGCCAGACTATCTCTGTACGTTGCAAGCTGATAGTCCCACAAGAGTTGCGTCAAGAAATTGACCGCACCTTGCAGAGATTTGCTGACGCTTGTAACCAGATCTTGGATACCGCCAAGCGCGAGAAGTGCTGGAACACCGCCAAGCTGCACCACTTGGTCTATCGACCGGTAAGAGCAGCAACGGGGCTGAAAGCCAACCACGTCTGTCAGGCGCTCCGTCGGGTGATTAGCAACGCCAAGGCGGTGAAGCAAGTCCACAGGTTCCGCCCCACCAGTCTGACTTTGGACGCTCGTACTTTTAAGTACCGAGAGTCCAACCAAACCGTGGGCGTGACCCTGATGAGCGGACGGGTTTGGCTCAAGCTCAAGATTGGCGGCTATCAAATCGCTTTGCTGCGGGGGCAGAAGCCGACAAGCGCAACCCTGTCCAAGACCAAGCAAGGGGACTACTACATCAACATCGCTGTTGAGCTGGATACTCCCCCGACTGGCAAAACTCCAAAGGTAATCGGAGTTGACTTGGGCAGGCGGGATATCGCCACCGCTAGCAACGGACGCTCTTGGAGTGGAGAGCACATCCAGGCCGTCCGTGACCGGTTCAGCCGTGTACGCGCCAAGGTTCAATCCAAACGCACTCGCAGCTCTAGGAGACTGCTGAGAAGGCTCTCTGGGAGAGAACGGCGCTACCAGACATGGCTGAACCATAACATCAGCAAAACCTTGGTCAGGGATGCCCAGGCTATTGGTGCGGCACTGGCTTTTGAAGACTTGACAGGCATCAGAGATTGCCTGAATCAGAAGTCTCGAAGTAAGGCTGAGCGGCGCAGGACTAACAACTGGGCGTTCTACCAGCTCAGGATGTTTGTAGCCTACAAGGCTGCCATTGCCGGAGTGCCTGTGGTGCTGGTGCCGCCTGCCTACACCAGTCAGACCTGCCACAAATGCCTGCACATCCACCCTGAGCGGGGTAAGTCCTACCGCAATGGCAAGTCGTTCAAGTGTGGACACTGCGGGTGGGAAGGGGATGCTGACCATAACGCTGCTCAAGTAATCTCTCTCCTTGGGGCGACTGTAAACTCGCCTGAAATTCCGAAACTTAGCTGTCCTCTGGGGCCGCTAGGGATTGGGATAAAGCTCGCACCCTGCACATAGCGCGGGTGTCGGGTAGTTTACCAAACAGCTTAAGACCTGCCATACGCCACAGCCTCTCCCCGGAAGAGGGAAAGGCTGGAACTGGGTTGGGAAGTAAACTGCTTTTCTGGTACTCTGGAATACTTGTGCTCTGTGGGCAGTTGAGAGTGGGGTTGCGGCCAGGTGCCCCCATCAGTAGGCTAAGCCCATGCTGCGGGTGGTTTCGGGGCCAAGGTAGACTCGGATGCTCAGAAAATCGGTGGGACAAGCGGTTTCACAGCGTTTGCAGCCAACGCAGTCTTCGGTGCGGGGAGCGGCAGCGATCATGCCAGCCTTGTTGTTCCCCTTCCAGGGCACCATCTCCAACACGTCGGTGGGACAAGCCCGCACACACTGAGTGCAGCCGATGCAGGTGTCGTAGATCTTGACCGAGTGAGCCATTAGCGTTCTCCAGTCGAGCAGGTTGAAACGTTAAAAAAAGGTTTACCGAATCCGCAGGGCAGCAGCATCGCTGCGCAAGTGCCCTCAGTGTACAGTAGTCCTGGGAAGCCTCCAAAATCTCCGATCCAAATGTTCAAACAAATTTACATCCGGTGGGCCAATGGGAAGGTTGCTGGGGTTGGGCTAGGATCGGCCTGAAGATGACAGGACAAGGGATCCCGAACATGGGGCGCTCGGTGCAAGATTGGCGAAGGCAAACTCAGGGCAATCTGCGTCGTCTGGGGCCAATTTTGCTGGAGATCTTCGAGGAAAACGTCCCTCGCCTACGCCGCTGGGATCAGCAGCTCACCGACTGGGTGCGCAGCCACCGCTGGGGGGTGGATCCGTCTCTGCCCAAGGTGGCTATCTATGTCCTGGGCGCAGTGGTGATCCTGGCGATCCCACTTCTCACGTTTGTGGCTTTGGGGGCCTTTCTGACCTTTCTGGGTGTCCAAATTGTCCAAAAGTGGTCACAAGGGGATCCCGCTCGCCAAACTCAGCGCCGCTATCTGCGCAGTGCTGACGCGGATGATGATGACTTTGATCTGGATTGAGAAAGGGGCTGCAGGGAATGGGCGGGCTAACTGTCCGCCGACCGTTGGGGCTCCTGGGAGTCTTGCTGCATGCCCAAGCGTTGCTTCACCTGTCGGATCAACTTCTGGTGAGAGCGGTTTTCCAGCCTGTTCAGGCCGATGGCGCCGGCCAGGATCCCCAACTGTAAGGCCAAGCTGGGCAAGGTGGTGTTCAAGTCCCGTCCCGCCAGGGCTCGAAAGAAAAACACAAACGCCCCGATGGTAGCCGAGAACCCCACCGCCAAGTAGATGAAGCGCCGCAAGCTGCGGTAGGGAGCGGCCAGCTCCGTCAACAGCCTCACCTGCTCTGCTGAAGAGGGATCCCGCCGCTGCGACAGGGGCGATCTTGGCTTGGGATCGGAGTCTGCCATTGGCTACACCTCCTCAGGCAACAAGAGGGGCTCCCGACCGGAAACCCCCGCCAAAACGGCTTCGGCAGCGCGGCAGGCGGCCAGAATATCTCGCTCTTCCCCTCCCAAGTACACGCGGCCAAAGCTACCGAAAGGCATCACCTCCAGGATGTTGATCTGGGCAGATTTTTCTGCCTCGTTGGCAGCCAGGGGGGCATAGCCTGCCGGTTGCACCTCCAGGATATAGAGGGTTTGGCCGGCCAGGAGCATTTGGCCACGGCGGGAACGGTTAATCAACTGGGTTTGGTGGGGATCGATGTTGCGGATGATCTGGCTGGAGATGATGCGGGGCTTGAGGCGCTCCTGTTCACTCACCCCTAAGGCAGCCAGAATCGCCCGTCCGGCGGTGCGGGTATCCCCTTGGTTGCTGGAGTGTACTTCCAGAAGGCCGTAGAGGCGTTCCACCACCTGCAGCCCCGGCCTCACCGAGGTGGCCTTCAGGGCAATATCCATAACGCGGTTGATCTCGATGCCGGGGGAAATCTCGACCCACAAAGAAGTGTCCCCAGGCAGGGGCAAAAAGCCGTAGGCTACTGTGCCCAGATAAGCAGCATACTGGGGTTGCAGCCGATCCAAAAACACGTAACTGCGAAGGTCGATCCCCAAAAAAGTCCTCCCTTTGGGCTCAGTTGGATGTTGAGCTGATGGCGATCTACATTCTCATTCTCCAGCCTCATCCCAGCTCTTGGATCTTGGGCAGACCGGCCAACCTTGGCGCATCAGTTGGGTTGCTGCCCGGCTCTACAGATCGCCCTGAGCCACCACCTTCACCGTTGTCAGGGCTTCCACGTCGATGGGCCCGCGCACGTGCAGCCGCTGGGTAGAAATGCCCAAAGACAGGTCGCGAAACGCTCCCAACGTGGGGATCCCAGCTCCCCGGCCTGCCGAGAGGGGGGAAGTGTTGATGTGGATCAGGGCGGCATCTACTTCCTGGAGAAAGCGCTGGGCCGCCGATTGGCTATCGGTGAGGATCGTCTCCGATTGACGGCAACCATTTTTGTTAATCCAGGCGATCGCCTCCGTCAGGTCGGCAATGGGCTGCAGGCGCAGATGAGGTCGTTCCGTCGAGTCAAAGCCTTGCCCAAGCGGCTGGAGCTGCGGGAACTGTTCCAGAATGGGGGCGGCTGCCTGGATATCGATCCCGTGACCCAGCAAGTCCTCAATCAAGGCGGTCAGATGGTTGGTGGCCCAATCGGTGTGGATCAGCAGCCAGAGGGTGAGAGGCTGATAGATAGGGATCCCTTCTGAGCCATACTGGGCGAGGGGATCCAACAAAGCCGACTTGACCAAGGGCCAAGGGGCAGTGCGATCCAGATAGATGTGGCCGTAGCCCAAATGGGTAGCCAGAGTCGGCACTTTGCTGGCCTGCAACAGGAACTCCACCCAGCCGGGGCGACCGCAGGGAATCACCAGGTCGAGGTAGCGGGTTTGCTGTAACAACGGCAATAGTGGGGAATCTACTTGGGGATCCGCGGTTCGGTCTTGGGCGGGCAAGGTTTGAATGGCCCCTTCCGGGATCCCGTGCTCATAAGCCGTCTCTGCCAAGAGGTTGACCATAGCCTGGTGAGTTTTCTGGATGGGACCGCTGCTGGCCAAAATCACGCCATTTCCTGTTTTTAGGCACATGCCAATGCCATTTAAGGCAAACTCGGGGTAGATTTCGTAGACCAGAGCAATCAACCCCAACGGGACGCGGTAGCGGCCAATAAACAGGCCATTCTCCTGGCGGTGCCCTTTCTCCAGCTTGCCAATGGGATCCGGCTGCTGGGCCAGGAGAGTCAGCAACTGGGCGGATCGCTGTAGACGCTCGGGGGTGAGCTTCAGGCCGTTGAGGATCCACTCCGGTACGGTTTGCTCGCGGCAACTTTCCAGGTCGAGGGTATTGGCTTCCAGGAGCAGATCGGAGCGCTCCAACAAACACCGCGAGAGAGCCAGCAGGGCCTGGCGCTTGGTTTGGCTGCTCAACCGCTGCATCTGCGGTAGTAAGCGGCGTACCTGTCGCAGAGTGGTACCTAAGTCAAAGTCTGAACCGAAATCTGTCACTTGAACTTCTCCCGCCTAGCCCATTAGAGACAGACCCGCTGCGTTCTCCAGACCACTGCTAACAAGAAATGGTTGGATCCACAAGTGCTGGGGCTGCCAATTCTGGAGACCAGTCGCTGGAGAAAATCTCACTCACCTCAGGGCCGCCGCAGCAGCAGGATCGCCGTTACCATCAGCAGCGTTAGCAACAAGCCGAGAATCATGAACCAACTGAGCAACTGGGTTTGGTTTGGGAAGAGCACTGCGCCGATGAACCCAACCGCCAAGACAATGCCCAAGCTGAGGGTGAGGCCCAAGAGCGCGGATCCCTGTAGGGTGTTTTCCCGCCGCAACACCCATTGGTAGCCGTTCCAGAACCACATTTTGCGATAGGGATAAGAAACGGCCAGTTGCTCGATGTACAGGCGGTCGGGGGTAATGGCAAAAATATGCTGGCAACGGCTACACCCAAAGGCTTCGGTTAGGGTGATCAGGCGTAACTGACCTTGGTGGCAGCACGGGCAGGGGTAAATTTTGGTGGGCTCAAGGGTCTGAGCGACACGCGGGGCTGAGTTTTGACGGGGAGACTTGCGGGGAGAAGAGAAGGCCACAGCTCTCAGCCGGTGAGAAGTTGGGATCCCTCACATCCTATCTTCAGGAAAGCGGAGTCAAGCCACCCAGAGATGGTGGACGTAGCGCCAGGTGAGGATTTGGTTGAGGGCAAAAAAAATGAAAGCCAGCAGCCCATATCCCAGCTTCAAGGCGACACCAAGATAGGGCCGCATCCGCTGGGGGATGAAGCTGAAATCGGTGTGTTTGGCCCAATGCACCAACGCCAGCACCTGCACGATGTGAACCGGCAGACAATAGCGGCTCATGCTTCGCTCGCCCAAGGGGCTCGTACCCGTCAGGGCAATGTAAAACATGGCCCAAGCAGCCAGGTGAAATCCCAGCCGCTCCCGCCAACACTGGCTTCTACCTGCCATAACTCCTGCCGCATCCATTAAACCTGTAACAAGCAGGGATCCCAGGGTGGCAGACACAAACAGTTGGCTAAGAGCGTCAGCCCACAGCCCAGGGTCTTTCATCGGTGCAGAAAGAGAGAGTAAGCTTTGCCAGCGTTCGGCGGAAAGGACATATGTGCGAGCTTGGAAAATAGCTTGATAATTGGCTTTCACGCCGGTAAAGTAACGCTGCATTTCCAGGTAGAGATCCCAGCGTCCAAAGCGAAGCTGACAATAGAAGAAAAAGCCCAGCCCTCCCAGCAAAGCCAGGCCCACCGTCACCATTGTCCAAAGCCGGCGACGGCCTCGGGATCCCTGCCAAAGATTGAGGAGAGGAATCAACGCCACCGGCAAACCCACAATCCGGGTAGCACTCATGGCCAGGCCGTGGATCCCGGCCAGGAGCATCAGCAGGGGACGATCCCAATAAATGAACCAGTAGAGAAAACCCAGCAAGCTGGCCATAAACAGAGACTCGCTGTAGCCCACGCACAGGTAGAAGCTGGTGGGATAGATGAAAATAATCAAGCTCGCCAAAATTTGCCAGAGTGGGGGAATTTGCCACCTGCGGTAGAACAGGAAAAGGTAAACCCACATCAGCCAGCAAAAGAGCTGAGCAGTTAAGTAAAGCCCCAGTTCAGGGTCAACGCTCAAAAGGTGACTGATTCCAGCCACCGCCAGGGGGTAACCGGGGAAAAAAGCCACGTTGCTCTGCTCATAGGCAATCTTATCAAAGCTCACAAACTGGTACCCTCGCCGCACAATGCTGAGATACCAATAGCTATCCCGCTGACTCAGAGCCGCGAAAGCAGAAGCATAGTCACCGCGTTTTGTCCAGAGGTATATCGTTAGCACTTGCAGGATAGTAAGCGCTAAGCCTAGCAAAGCAATCCGAACAGAGAAGCAACCTAAAAGTTTGCGGATCTGCTGCAACAGATGGCTGAGGCGAAGACTCATCGGCACATTGCTCTTTCTCTCGTCAAGACGGCTCCGTCAAGCCACCCAAAGATGTTGGACGTAGCGCCAGGTGAGGATTTGGTTGAGGGCAAAAAAGATGAAAGCCAAAAGACAATACCCCAGCTTCAGGGCACTGCCAAGATATCGCCAAGCCCGTTGGGGGATGAAGCTGAAATCGGTGTGTTTGGCCCAATGCACCAACGCCAGCACCTGCACGATGTGAACCGGCAGGCAATAGCGGCTCATGCTTCGCTGGCCCAGGGAACTCATGGCAGCCGCAGCGATGTAAAACATGGCCCAAGCAGCCAGGTGAAATCCCAACCGCTCCCGCCAACATTGGCTTTTACCTACCATAACTCCTGCCGCATCCATCAAGCCTGTAACAAGCAGGGATCCCAAGGTGAGAGGGACAAACAGTTGACTGGCAGAAATTCCCCATCCTCCATCTCTCAAAGCAGCAGAAGAAGAGAATAGGGACTGCCAATAGCCAGGGGAAAAGAGGTGGGTATAAGTGTGAGCTTGAAGAATGGCCAGGTAATTGGGAGAACTGGGGCCAAGATAGGACTGCATTTCCATGTAGAGATCCCAGCGGCCAAAGCGAAGCTGACAATAGAGGAAAAAGCCCAGGCCGCCCAACAGAGCCAAGCTCACTACAATACCTGTCCAAAACCAACAGCGGAATCCAGCTCTCTTCACCGGATTCAAAAGATTCAGAAAAGGGATCAATGCCAGCGGCAAACCCAAAATACGAGTAGCACTCATAGCGAGGCCGTGGATCCCAGCTAAGAGCATTCGCCGAGGGGAGTCCAAATAAACTGACCAGTAGAAAAAGCCCAACAGGCTGGCCATAAACAAAGATTCGCTGTAGCCTACGCACAGATAGAAGCTGGTGGGATAGATGAAAATAATCAAGCTCGCCAAAATTTGCCAGAGCGGGGAGACTTGCCACCTGCGGTAAAACAGGAAAAGGTAAACCCACATCAGCCAGCAAAAGAGCTGAGCAGTTAGGTAAAGCCCCAGTTCAGGGTCAACTCTCAAAAGGCGGCTGATTCCGGCCACCGCCAGGGGATAGCCGGGGAAAAAAGCCACGTTGCTCTGCTCATAGGCAATCTTGTCAAAGCCCACAAACTGGTACCCTCGCCGCGTGATGCCGAGATACCAATGGCTATCCCACTGAGTTAGGCCCTTGAAGATGGAAACATAATCGCTCTCCTCACTCCAGAGGGAGATCATAAAGATCTGCAGCACTGTCAAGGCCAAACTGGGCAACAAGATTTGCCCTAAGAAAGGGGCAAGGTACTGCCGACCTCGCTGCAACAGATGACTGAGAGGAAAGCTCATCGCTGAATCGTTAAGGGTGAAGATGGCACTTTGATTTCTTCTTGGTAATCGTCGTCGGAGTTCACCTGCCAGAGATTGTGACTACCGGGTCGGAGAATGTTCTCAGCCGCCAGCAAGCCCATCAGTAAACTGTGATCTTGGTTGTTGTATTTAAATGAGCCGTAGCGGCCCACCACTTGTAGATTTTCAAACTGGCTGAGATACTCCTGCAAAATGGCTAAATCTTCTTTATAGCTACCGGTATAGATGGGATAAGTGCGGGGCAGGCGCACCACAAAGCCACTGTAGATCTTTTGATCGTGAAGCAGGCCAATTTGACGCAGCTCCTTCTCGGCCAAAGCCAGCAATTCCTCCTCAGGAGCTTGCCACAAGGGATCCCCAAAGTTGCACCAATACTCACAGCACAAGGGGGTTTGCTCTTGGTTGGGCAACATGGCCGGAGACCAATTGGCGAAGTTGGTCACCCGTCCCACCCCCACCGTTGGATCGTTGATATACAGCCAGTTATCGGGGAAGAGCTGGGATCCCTGCACAATCAAGTAAACCAAGACAGTATTGCGAAATCTGAGATTGCGGGCTGCCTGCAGCACTTGGGGGGGAGGCAATTTCCGCAGGCTCTGCACCAACACCGTCAGAGGGATCGAGGAAATGACGTGGGAGGGGGAGACCCAAGTTTCACTTCCATCCTGAAGATTGCGCAGTTGCAGCTCGACAACTTGGGATCCCCGATGTCTGAGGGTGACTACTTCTGTGTTGAGCAGGACTTTTTGTCCCTCGGCAAGCAAATACTCCTGCATTTTTTCATAGAGCTGCCCGGATCCCAGACGAGGAAACTGAAACTGGTCGATCAGAGACTTGGCCAAGCTTCGATTCCACCCCAAGGCCTTTTGGATGGCTTGCCCAAGGCTGAGACCTTTGATGCGCTGGGCAGCCCAATCAGCACTGATCTCGGTACAAGGGATCCCCCAAAGCTTTTCCGTATATCCTTCAAAGAACATTTGAAAGAGTCGGGTGCCGAACTTGCCTTTGACCCAGTCGGCAAAGTTCTGGGGAGCTGGTCGCGGAATTAATTGTGCCCAGAGATAGGAAAGGACAATGTGCAGGCTTTCCCACCAACCCACTTTGCGCAGGACTTCCCAGGCCTGAATGGGGTACTGAAAATACTGCTTGCGGTAATAGATGCGGGTGAGCCGTCGGACGGTTACTTGCTCGGATTCCAAAACCTGATTCCACAACTCTCGCACCGGCAGGATTTTAGTGAAAAAACGGTGCGGGCCATAGTCCAAGATAAACCCCTGATACTGAATACTTTTGGCCAAACCCCCGACCTTCTCCTCTCGTTCTACCACCACTACGGAAAAACCCAGTTGGTTCAAGCGATAGGCAGCCGCCATGCCTGCCGGCCCCGCTCCCAGGATGTAGATGGGATCCCCCACTCTGTCTCTTCCCGAAACTGCTTTACAGGGACATTCTAAAACAGGTCGAGAAACTTCCCTACCATCGGCCAACTCCCTGCCAAACCCCAGGACAATGAGGGGAGAAGAGAAAGGTTAGACTGGTGAGGCTGCGGCTGGAGGCTGGCCTGTGCTGTTAACCAAGGGCTTTGAGGTGGAAATGTACACCGGCACCGCCGCCGGGGAAGTGGTGGGCTTGTCGGATCGCATTTGCCAGGCTTTGCCAGGGTTTGTGCGGGAGCCGGATCGGCGCAATGTGGAGTACATCACCCCCCCTCTCCGCCGCTACGAAGACCTGCTCTGCGCTCTGCTGCGACCTCGCCTGCAGTTGCGGCAATTTTTGCGCCGTCTTGGCCCTTACACCCTTCTGCCAGGGAGTACGCTGGCTTTGGGCGGCAGCGATCACTTCGAGCGGTCGGATCCCGGCAACCCCTACCACGACTACATCGAGCGCACCTATGGCACGCGGGTGGTAACTGCTAGCATTCACATCAATGTTGGCCTGCCAGGTACCGAGGCCATCTTCCGGGCCTGTCGCCTGCTGCGAGCGGAAGCATCTCTCTACCTAGCTCTGAGCGCTTCCTCTCCTTTTCTGGACGGACGGGTGACGGGATCCCATTCCAGCCGTTGGCAGGTGTTCCCCAAAACGCCGGCTCAGGTGCCCTTCTTCCGGGATCACGCCCACTACATTGCCTGGATCCAGGAGCAGCTAGCCTTGGGCACCATGCAGAATGTGCGCCACCTGTGGGCCTCGGTGCGACCCAACGGCCCGGAGCGGCCCTACCACCTCAACCGCGTGGAGCTGCGCATTTGCGATCTGGTGGGGGATCCGGTAATGGTTCTGGCCATTACCGCCTTGGTGGAAGCCCGTCTCTGGCAGTTGCTGGCCCAGCCGGAAGCGCTGGATCCCTTGCGGGGGCCCTTTACCCCAACAGAGCTGGAGAGCCTTTGCGAAGCCAACGAGCAGGCTGCTGCTCGAGAATCGCTGCAATCTCATTTGGTCGATTGGCGGACAGGCCGGGAACGGGCGGCCCAAGAGTGGATCGAAGAGCTGCTGACCGAAGCTTGGCGTATTGGCCAACCTCAAGGCTTGGGCTGTTTTCTAGCTCCCTTGCAAACTCTGCTCCACCAGGGCAATGAGGCCCAACGCTGGCTGAAGCAAGTCAACCAGGGATCCACACCTGCCCAGGTGTACCAACAGGCCATCCAGGAGCTGGCCGAACAAGACCGAGAGAGGCAGGAAACCCTCTGTCAAGCTGTCGGCTAAGCCTCTGCCCAACGGTGAGCGTTCTCAACCCGGTGCTTTCTACACACTAGCTCGCCGAGCCAACTTATAGTCATTTCAAACTGGATTGAGACACTCCTACTGCTGCCCAAACGCTCCGCGCCGCTTCCGCGACCACCTCCAGTCCTTCTCCCAGAGAGAGAGGAGTTGGGAAGCAATGCAACAGATTTCATTCTTGTTTAAAATGCAATTCCCTAGGCAGGCTCCACCGCTTCTTGTAGGGCTTTGCGGGCAATGCGAGTGACGTAGACGGTAGCGGCTATGGTGGCGATGAGCCCCACGAGGCGAACGACCCATTGGGCGGTTTGAGCCTGAGGATCCAACTCCGCGCCTTCCATGTCGGCCAGGGATCCCGCCAACGAGCCGATGTACACATACATAAAAGTACCCGGCACGATCCCGGCAGTGCCCAACAAGTTATCCAGAAAAGAAATTCGGGTCAGCCCTAGGGCGTAGTTGAGCACATTGAAGGGAAACGCAGGCGACAGCCGAATCAGGCCGACTATTTTCCATCCCTCACGTCCCACTGCTCGGTCGATGGCCGCAAACTTGGCATTTCCCTCAATCCATTTCGCCACCTGTTCCCGCGCCAAGTAGCGCCCGATTAAAAAAGCCAAGTTGGCTCCAATGGTTGCCCCGATCAGCACGTACACAGTTCCGGCCAGCAACCCGAACACAGCTCCTGCCCCCAAGGTCAGCACCGAGGCTGGTAGAAGCAGCACCGTCGCTACAATGTAAATGGCAATGAAGAGGATCGGCCCCAGCAACCCCAAGCTTTCAATCCAAGCCAGAGCTTCGGCGAGCCAGTCTTGAATAACTCCAAAAAATCCCAATCGATGGGCTGCCCAAAAGATAAAAATGGCCAAGCCCAAGCCGGTAGCAAGCTTAAGCAAAATCCGCTGCTTTTGGGGATTTGTGTTGAGTTGAGGTAGCTCTTCCATTGGCTAAACTCCTACAAAGTTCTTGTGAGGCGAGCTAGGGCAAGCCAGAGTAGACAGCTCTTGGAGTGGGGGAAGTATCTTTACCCGAAAGTCGTGCCGTTCCATCCCCAAAGATAGCCTTTGGCATCGCTGAACTCAATGTAAATCCTCTTCTTGGGGATCCCCAATCGGGCCTCGATGGTGCCACAAAAAAACTCGCTCATGGCCCGGGTTTGTTGGGCGGAAAATTGCCCGATACTCTTGATTTCTAGGTAACAACAGGGATCCCCACTGCCAGCAAAGGTCATCGGGATCCCACCTTCAAAGGCAGTCATCACGTAGGCTTCCGACTTGCCCAACTGTTCCGATAGAGCAGCAGACAGCACCTTGAGCAGTTCCTCTACTGCGGCGATTTCTGGTTGCACAGACGTTTGCAGCTTGATCAAAGGCATGGATCCCTCTCCCTATCAACAAATTCATCTTGAAATTCATCTTGGCATTCTTGGCCCCGCTCTTCGGCAATCCACCTGTGGTAGCGTAGCGACAGAGTTGGGCAAACCTCTATGGAGCAGACGAAGCCGGCCCAGCCAGAGATCGGCCACCAGCAGGGCCAAATCGGGCCAGGCCCTTGTGCTGTGCAAACTGAGGCTGCCCCCGCTCCTGTCGGCCCTTACAGCCAGGGCGTTACTGCTCTGGGGCCGTTTCTGTTCACCGCCGGACAGGTGGGCCTGGATCCCAAAACCGGCAAACTGGTGGGGGAGGACATTGTTTCTCAAACTCGGCAGGCGTTGCTGAACGTGCAGGCAGTGCTGGAAGCGGGGGGCACCACTCTCGCCAATGTGGTGAAGACAACGGTTTTCCTGGCCGATATGGAGGACTTTGCGGCCATGAACGAGGTTTATCGAGAGTTTTTTGCCACCGATCCGGCTCCGGCCCGCTCTTGCGTGCAGGTGGCTCGCCTGCCCCTCAATGCCCGAGTGGAAATCGAGGTTGTAGCCTGCTACCCACAATCGACCTAAATGTCTCCTGAGTCCGGCTAGCGGAATGGTTTCTGGGTCGGCGCGGATCCCGGCAAATCGGGAACTGGATCGTAGCCCCCTGGGTGCCAGGGATGACAGCGACAGAGGCGACGGATCCCCAGCCAACCCCCTCGTAGGGCACCGTAGCGCCGCACCGCTTCCAAGGTGTACTGGGAGCAGGTGGGGTAGTAGCGACAAGCAGGCGGCAGCCAAGGAGAAATACCCACCTGGTAACCCCGGATCAGGGCAATCAAGCTGCGAGTGAGGGGATCCGATCGTTCAGGCATGGGTCGGAGTCCAAAAAGCGCATCTCTAGGTAACTTGAGGTTAGCTGTTATCCCAGACTGGAGGCGCCTGCAAAGGCGAGCAGGGCCGGTTCCCAGCCCCAGACCATACGGTTACAATCAGAAAGGTTAGTACCTAAATATTTCGGGCTGAGGGATCCGGCGAAGGTGGGCTTATCCTAGGGCGCGGTTCTGGGAGAACGCTTTGAGTTCCATTTTGCATAAGGAGTTGGCGTGAGGGTATTCGGGCAGCTGCAGCCGGCACAGCGGCGCAACTTGGGCATTTTGTTTGTGGCTGGGCTGCTCTTTTGGGCCAGTTTATCCTCGCTGCTGCCCACGTTGCCTCTCTACGTCAGAGATGCCGGTGGCACCAGCCAGCAAGTGGGCTGGGTAATGGGGGCCTTTTCGATTGGGTTGCTGGCCTTTCGCCCTGCGTTGGGTCGCCTGGCGGATGGCCACAGCCGGCAGATCGTGCTGCTTATCGGCATGGGGGTGGTGGGGATGGCCCCCATAGGATACTGGCTCTCCGATTGGATCCCATGGGTAGCGCTGGTGCGAGCCTTTCATGGGGTTAGCATCGCCGCTTTTGCCACGGCCTATGTGACTTTGGTGGTGGATTTTGCCCCAGAAGAAAAACGGGGTGAGATCCTGGGCTACATGAGTTTGGTCAATCCGATCGGCGCAGCCATTGGCCCTGCTTTGGGCGGCTTTTTGCAGGAGTTTGCCGGCTATGGCCCTTCGTTTCTCTTCTCTGCTCTGCTGGGGTTGGTGGGCTTTCTTTGTACCCAACTGGTTCGAGAACAGCGGCGTGAGCATTGGGGATCCCTGCCGATGGATGGGGCCTTCTGGAGCTTTCTGGGCAGCCCGAAGGTGCGCTCCCTCGCTTGGGTGATGTTTTTGGTGGGGTTGGCCTTCGGCACCCAGACCACCTTTGTGGCCTTGTTAATCCAAGAAGCCGGAGCTCCCCTGAATCCAGGTCTTTTTTATACGGCAGTGGCCTTTGCCAGCTTTGGAGTGCGCCTGCTCACCGGTCGCGCTTCCGATCGCTATGGGCGGGGGCCATTTATCTCCCTCAGCTTGGCCACCTATGCCTTGGCAATGGGGATCCTGATTGTTGCCAACAGCACCGGCGCTTTTCTGGCTGCTGGGGTCGCGGTAGGCTGCGGTTTTGGTACTTTGATCCCTCTCATCTCTGCCCTCGTGGCCGATCGCTCGGAGCCGGCGGAGCGGGGTCGCCTGTTTAGCTTGGTGATGTGCGGGTTTGATTTGGGCATTGGCCTGGCGGGGCCCCTTTTGGGCACCTTAGCAGCGGGATCCGGCTATCGAGCCATGTTTGGCTATGCGGCTCTTCTTTCCTTGGCTTCCTTGGGTTCTTTTCTCTTCTTCTCCAATGGACGACCGGGGGACTCGCTGCGCTTTGCCTTGGGCCTGGGGCCGGATAGCCTTTCGGGTTGTCTGGAGGACAGCCGCAACCCGACCTCCTGGAGCCACCGGGTCAGCCTGCTCCCCCGGAGACGGGATCCCGTTCATAGATAGTCTCATATCTCTATCAGATCCCCCCTGCTCCACACCTGATCCACACCTGAATTGAGACTCAAGCCCTCTGCAGTTTCTACAGACAAACCGGCCCATTTCTGGAAACTCGCCCTATCCTAAGTTGGAGTTGGTGTACAAAAAGCAACTCTGGGCACGGGCTATGGAAGCGCGGCATTGGCTGGCCCTGATGGGATCCCTGGTGGTCAGTGCCTTCTGGGGATGGGTGGAAGCCGTCTGGGGGGTGACAGTGCGAGTGCAATTGGCCGATACCACTGCCCCTCTGGTGGTAGGCGTTTCTCTCCCTGCCCAACTGATCAACGGTCGGGGAGAGGTGCTGGCAGATCTGCCCCCTATGCAAGGGTTTTTGGCTCAGCCCAGCCCTCAAGGGGTGCGTCTGCATGGGGTGGTTGACCCGGTGCTGTTCATCGAACCTCAGGAGGGTGGCCTGGTGGCAGTGAATGGCCGCTGGTACTCCGGCAAGGTGCTCTTGACTGGCTACAACATGGTGATGGCCATCAACTACGTGGATCTAGAAGACTATGTGGCCAGTGTGGTGGATGCAGAAATGGGATCCCGGTTCTTCCCAGAAGCCCTGAAGGCGCAAGCGGTGGCAGCCCGCAGCTACGTTCTTTACCATCGCAATTCCCGCGGTTGGTTTGATGTGTTTAGCGATACTCGCTCCCAGGTGTACCGAGGGCTTTCCCAGCGGTCGGCAGCCGCCCTGGAAGCAACGCAAGCCACCCGTGGCGTGGTCATGGTGTATGGGGGTCAGTTTGTCAATGCCATGTACAGCGCCAGCAGCGGCGGCCAAACCGTCGGGGTGAGTGGGATCCCTTATTTGATGAGCTTACCGGATGTCAGCCCCTATCCCAAGTTTGGGCATGGCATTGGCATGAGCCAGTGGGGCGCCCAAGAATTGGCCCGCCGAGGCTGGACTTACCGCCAAATTTTGGCCTACTACTACCGAGGGGTCAGCTTTGCTCGTTTGCCAGAGTGAGACCTTCAGTGCCCTGATTTGCTCTGTCTCGTCTGCGTCAACCGAACCGCGGCTTTTGGGCCTGAAAGACCTCTTGGGCTTTGGGATCCCCTCGCTGAGGGCGGCGTTGAACTCCACTTCGGTCATGGTGCTAGAGCCGAGATAGTAGCCCCAACGATACACCAGATCCCCAAGGATGCCGTAGTGTCTCAGGGTTTGCAGATCTTTCATCAGGAGCGCACCGTCACGAACGGATCCCACACCAGAAACCCTGCTCTGCTTTTTCGCCATTCGCATCTTCCCTTACAGCATTTTTGGGCCTGACTTTTAACTTGAAGAAGACCCCGTTTTGTTCCCACCTCAGCTTCAATTTTAGGCTTCTGGGAGTGGCCTCATGGGTAGAACACTCTATGTGTCCCAACAGGATTGCTACCTCAGCCTCGACCAGGAACGCCTGGTTGTCAAACGGGCTGGAGCTGTTCTTCAACAGGCTCAATTGCCCCACTTGGATCAGATTTTGATCTTTGGCCATGCCCAAGTCACAACCCAACTGATCCAGAGTTGCCTAGAGCGCAACATCCCCATCGCCTATCTTTCCCACATGGGGTACTGTGCTGGGCCGTCATCAACCGGCAGGTGCAGACCTACAAGCAGTTTGTAAATGATCAGATCCCTGTTTACTTGCCGTTCCTCATCCGCTGAGGGGATCCCACATGCATGGTCAAGTCGCGATTTTTGTGGGTTTCTCTTCCGCGGCCCAAAGCGGGCCCATGTCCAGGTAACGCCGGAAAGCCCAGTCCTCCGTGGCCCTCAGCATCACCACCGTGGCCAGATTCACCAGGCTCCCCTCGCCGGGGAAGACCCCAACCACCCTGGTCCGCCGCTTCACCTCACGGATAAGCCGCTCCAGCACATTCGTGCTCTTGATGTGCCGCTGGTGGACCCCGGGAAAGTCCAGGTAGGTCAGGGCCTCCCCCAGACCCTGGGCAAACACCTCCACCGCCCGCTTAAACCGGTCCCGGTAGCGCTCAACGAACTCCTGGGCCAGAGATTCCGCCGTGCCCCGCCGCCGCGCCACAAACACCTCCTGGAGCTCCTCGGCCACCACACCCTGCTCCGACTGCGGCACATGAGCTAAAACGTTCCGCATAAAGTGCACCACGCACCGCTGCCAGCTGGCCCCAGGAAGCTCCGCCATCACCGCTTGACGGATGGAAGGGTGGTCGTCGGAAATGACCAGCCTCACCCCATGAAGCCCCCGCTCCACCAGGCCCTTCAGCAGGTTCCTCCAGGCCTCCTTCCTCTCCCCGCCCGCCGGCTCCACCGTCAGCACTTCCCGGTAGCCTTCTTCGTTCACCCCCACCGCCACCAGAAGGGCCAGGTCCACCACCCGCCCGCCCCAGTTCACCTTGAAGTAGGCCGCGTCCAGGTAGAGGTAGGGGTAGGCCAGCTCCAAAGGCCGGCCCCGCCAGGCGGAGAGCTCCTCCTCCAGGCGCTGGGCTACCCTGGAGACCGCGTCCTTACCGATGCGCACCCGGGACACGCCCTCCGTGATGGCCGCTACCTTGCGGGTGGAGACCCCTTGGAGGTACATCTCCAGCACCGCTTCCTCCACCTCCCCGGTCATCCGCTTGTACCGCTCAAAGACCTCGGTCAGGAAAGTCCCCTCCCGGTCCCGGGGTACCCGGAGCTGGGCGATCCTGCCCGCCGGCGTGATGAGGTCCCGGGTGTAGTAGCCGTTCCGCTCCCCGCGGCGGCTTGGGGTGCGCTCACGGTAACCCGCAGCCAGGTGCTCGGTCATCTCTTCTTCCAACACCTGCTCAATGACGGCCTTGACCCCTTCCCGGATGCGCCGGCTGATCTCCTCCTTGGTCAACCTCTTGAGCTCCTCTCGGTCCATTCCGCCCTCCATGCTTAACCCACAAAATACGCGACACTACCGCCACAGATCACCGGAGTGCGGCAATGGCTACTCAACTGGATGTGGAAGACATTCGAGGGATCCGATCGGTTGCTGAGGTGGCTGGTCTCTTTGCATCTCTGGGGTACGCTCTGGTGGGGCAACCGTTGGATATAGCAGCGCTGGAGCTACCCGCTGATTTTGACAGACCTCGGGCTGCATATTTCCTGGCGGAATATCGACAGCGGTATTTCCGTCAGGTGGTGCTGCTGCTTGAGTTTGAGGTAAAGCCCAGCCCTACAGGTCGCTTCCCTTCGGGGAAGTGGAATTAATGAAAACAAACAAACTATGGCAGCCAGGGAAACTGGCGAAAGTTAGGTGGGCGCTTTTCCAAAAAGGCGCGTTTGCCCTCAGCAGCTTCTTCGGTCATGTAGAACAGCAACGTCGCATCTCCGGCCAGCTCCTGCAGCCCCACCTGCCCATCGCAGTCGGCGTTGAAGGCGGCTTTGAGGCAGCGGATGGCTAAGGGGCTGTGCTGGAGAATTTCTTGCGCCCAGCGGATCCCTTCAGCTTCTAGCTCTTCCACTGGCACCACGGCATTGACCAGACCCATCTCTAGGGCTTGGGCTGCGGTGTATTGGCGGCAGAGGAACCAAATCTCGCGGGCTTTTTTTTGCCCCACCACTCGCGCCAGGTAGGCGGCCCCAAAGCCCCCATCGAAGCTGCCCACCCTAGGGCCGGTTTGCCCAAAGATGGCATTATCGGCGGCAATGGTCAGGTCGCAGATGAGATGCAAAACATGGCCACCCCCAATGGCGTAGCCTGCCACTAGGGCAATCACCACCTTGGGCAAAGAGCGGATGATGCGCTGCAGATCCAGCACATTGAGACGAGGGATCCCGGCCTCATCCAGGTAACCGGCCTCGCCCCGTACGCTTTGATCCCCGCCGGCGCAGAAGGCATACTTCCCATCGGTATGGGGCCCGGCGCCTGTTAAGAGCACTACTCCAATCCTGGGATCCTCTCGCACATCGGCAAACGCATCAATCAGCTCGGCAATGGTCTTGGGGCGGAAGGCGTTGCGCTTGTGGGGACGGTTGATGGTGATCTTGGCAATGCCATCCGTTTTTTCGTAAAGAATGTCTTCGTAGAGCTTGGCCGTCTGCCACATGGTGTCTGGGTGTATCTGCTTGGGATGCCCGGCTGGCTGACGCGGGCGGCATGGGCGGGTTCATTATAGAGGAGCACCTGGGTACTCTGCACCGCTACCGCGAACGGCCTGAAAAGGCTAGGTAGAACGGTTGGTCGCTTGGATGAGGGCTTCCACCAATCCTTCCAAAGTATACTCCTGGGCTGCGATGTCCACTCGACCAAATGCAGCCTTGCAGGTTGCGGCCGTCTTGGGGCCAATGGCGGCAATCTGCACGGGTGGATCCCAGATCTCAGGGCCTAGCCCTGCCTGCCGGATCAAGTGGGCAAAATGCTGTACTGTCTTGGAGCTGGCAAAGGTGAGGATGTCCACCTGGTGGGCTTTAAGAGCTTCCAGGACCTGGGGATCCGCTGCTGCTGGACAGGCAGACTGATAGGCGGCCACCTCCACCACCTCTGCCCCTCGCTGCCGCAAACCCTGTACCACCTCCTCCCGGCCTCCCGACTCCACTCTGGGAAAGAGAATCCGCTGCCCTGAGATCGGCTCCGGCCAAACTTGAAGCAGGGCCTCGGCCACAAACTCTTGGGGCATGAGATCGGGATGGATGCCGTACTGGGCGAGCACGGAAGCGGTCTTGGATCCCACCACCGCCACTTGTACGGGGTGGAGAGCCCGACTGTCCCGACCTTGCCGGTGCAACCGCTCAAAGAAAGCCTGCACCCCGTTGGCCGAAGTCAGCAACAGCCAGTTGAATTGGCCCAGGCGGGCAATGGCGGCATCCAAGGGATCCCAACAGGTGGGCGGCTGGATCACCAGGGTGGGCATTTCCAGCACCCGCGCTCCCTGGGCCTGTAGCAGCTCCCGAAAAGCTGGCGATTGCCCCTCAGAACGGGTAACCAGCACCGTCTTGCCTGCCAGGGGAGCCGGCGGAGGCAAAGGAGGGATCCCCGGCAAAAAGTCCTGCCGCAACCGGATCACCTCCCCAACCACCAGTAGGCCCGGCAACTTTGCCTGACTCTCCCCCTGCTGCAGCTCGGCCAAGGTGCCCACCCACACCTGCTGCTCTGCTTGCCCCGCCCCCCAGATCAAGGCCACCGGTCGGTCTGCCGGGATCCCAGACTCCATCAGCCGTGCGCCAATGTGCTGTCGCTGCCGGGATCCCATCAAAATCACCAAAGTATCCAACTGGGCCAGGGCGCTCCAGGGCAAGGCCTCTAGATCGTGGGCAGTCAGCACGGCAAAAACGCGGCTTAAGTGCTTATCGGTCAGGGGGATCCCTGCCCAGAGGGGGCCAGCCAGGGCCGACGACAACCCCGGCCAAATCTCAAAGGGACAGCCCGCCTCCCTAAGGGCTTGGATCTCTTCGCGAGCGCGGCCAAAGATCAAGGGATCCCCTGACTTGAGGTGAACCACCTGTTTGCCTTCTCGGCAGCGCTGGATGAGCCAGTGGATGCCCTCCTGGAGGCTTCCTGGCCCAGAGCGTCGCCACACCTGCGCCTGCGGCGGCAACTCTGCCAACAAGCGCTCATCCACCAGCTCGTCGATCCAGATAGCCTCAGCCTGCCGTAGGATCTCCAGTGCTCCCTGCGTCAGGCCCGCCCGCCCGCCCAGCCCTGCCCCCACTAGATACACCTTGCCCATGCCCTACCCCTTGGAATGTCGATCTTGCCCCTTGTAAGAAGGGGATCCCGCTTGCTTTGCAAATATAAATATAAATCGAAGACGCCTCCCAACAGCTCCTCTTCCAAGGGGTGGCCAGCCTGAGGAAAAACTGGTCTACTTGCGAGATACTGAAAGCGTGGCCGCCTGAGGATCCCTGCCTATGTCCGGTGTAACTCCAGAGCCTTGGCCGCGGCGGCGTTTTTTGGCCAGTGGAGCTGCTCTGCTAGCAGTAGGAGCGGGCTCCCGCCCCTCTTCGGCCAGATCCCGGCCCTTGCGACTGGTCACCAACTGGTACGCCCAGGCCGAACACGGCGGCTTTTACCAAGCCCTGGCCACCGGCATCTACGCCGACTACGGTCTGCAGGTGGAAATCCGCATGGGGGGAACGGCGGTTAACGTGCTGCAACTGCTAGCCGGGGGAGCGGCAGACTTTGTGCTCGGCGGCAGCCCCGACGCTCTGGCGGCTCTGCAAGCTGGGATCCCTGTTCTCACCGTGGCCGCCTTTTTCCAGAAGGATCCCCAGTGTCTCTTGGCCCATCCAGGGGTGGGCATCGAGCGCCTGGAAGACCTGCGGGGCAAGCCCATCTGGGTGTCACCGGGGGCCAACCTCACCTACTGGCCTTTTTTGCGGGCCAAATTTGGCTTTACCGACGAGCAGAAGCGCCCCTACAACCTCAGCCTCACGCCCTTCTTGCTGGACAAGTCTTCTGCCCAGCAGGGCTATGTGACCTCCGAGCCCTTCCGCGTGCGCCAGGAGGGGGGCTTTGATCCCGTCGTTTTTCTGCTGGCCGACTACGGCTATTCCCCCTACGCCACCACCCTGGAGACCACCCGCCCCTTTGCCGAACAGCACCCGGAGCAGGTGCGAAAATTTGTAGCTGCCTCCATCCAGGGCTGGCAGAGCTACCTAGAGGATCCCCGCCCCGGCAATCGCCTCATCCGCCAAGACAACCCCAACATGAGCGAGGCCCTCCTGGCCTACGCCCACCAAGCCCTAAAAGACTACGGCCTTCTCACCAGTGGAGATGCCGCCACGCTGGGGATCGGCGCCATGACCCACCAGCGCTGGCAAACCTACTTTCAGGAGATGGTGGCCCTGGGAACGGTGGAAGCCAACTTGGATGTGGGCCAAGCCTATACCCTCGACTTCCTCCCCGGCCCCACTGCCTAAGGGATCCCCACTTCCATCGCCGCCAAACTGTGCAAAAGCGGGGATCCCTGCATCCCCAGCTCATGGCGCCGGTGCATTTGGTTTGTCAGCAAGTAGGCCAAAGGTGGGTGGCCGCTCAGCCGTTGGCGGGGGTGGGGCAGATGGTCGTTGCCGAACTGGTGGCGGTACTCCTCCGAGTCGATAAAGGCATTGACCATGGCCTGCAAGCCCTGGTGCACCAAAATGTCGTGGTAGGCGGCCACCTCCTCCTTGCTGGCCGGGGCCCGTCCCAAAAAGTGCTTGAAGCCCTGCTCTACACAGCGGGTGTTGCAGCCGGCACTGAAAAAGAGTTGCCGGTAGAGCCGGGATCCCCCAATCTGGCGAACCAAGCGCTTAATCCCGATCCGCCCCCGCAAGAAGTCCTGCTCGATTTTCTCCAGCTCTCCTGTTTTCTCGTGCTGGTAGGGCTGGCGTTCCAAAAGCTGTTGGTAGGCAGCCCGCAACAGGTTTTGCAACGTTTGCGGATCCTGCCGGCGCTGGCGCGATTCCATAACCCTAGCTCCCAATCGACGAAGCCAACAAAAACAGAAAAGATCGATTTACAGACAAAATGGGGGACTACTTTAAAGAAATTATGAAGGGAATAGCAAATGGCTCGATACGCTTTTACGGCGGACTTCAGCACATCCCTCTGCAACAAAACTGCCAACAAAAGACTATGAAGAGCCTACTTGAGATTTACCTTGACGATAGAATAACCGACGTAGATCCGCGATAAATATTTACAAAAGGATTGTCGTTGGCTCTGATTTACGTGATTTCACTTTGTGGCTTTCTGGGCGATAAAAAGATTCCGTGTTTATCCGTAGTTAAGGATTATGACATTTTCATCCAAGATGACCTCATCCAAATCCAAAATAAAGTAAAGAATATAGCCTTCCCCAGAGTTGCTTGTGCGGGACTCATCATCTGAGGTGACCTACATTTAACTTTAATCGACTGGGAAATCAGGTGTTGCCGTAGACCTGCAGAAGGACTGCAGGGAAGGGAGTTAATTGTTGTGATTTGTTTGCGTTGCTTTTGCAGTAGATCTTGCCCGCCGGGGTTTTTTGTCTGCCCTTAATGTGGATCCCGTCTATGGTTAAACAAATCCGGCTAGAGCCTTTATCTCGTGTCTCGGAGGTCGATACCTACAGCAATCTGCTGTCGGCCATTTTGTCGGAGGAGCTGCAGGTTTCGCGGGAATGTAACGGTCGCGGCCTCTGCGCCACCTGTCATGTTTACGTCAAAGAGGGAATGGAAAGCCTCACTCCCATCACCCCCCGCGAGGCCAAGACTCTGGAGACCATTACCAGCGCCCGCAGCAATTCCCGGCTGGCCTGTCAGGCGCGGGTGGTTTCCGATGGCGTGGTGGTGGAGCTGCCGCCGGGGATGTACGTGAACTCGCTGAGGGATATCGAAGTGCTCATCGGTCGGCGGGCCGAACAAGACCTGCTGCACCCACGGACGGGGAAGGTTTTGGTGGAGCAGGGCAAGATCATCACTCGCTCTACTGTTAAGCAGCTAGAAAATGAAGATTTCCGCATCATTGGCAATACGCTGGCCCAAACTCGGGAAGTTTGATGGATTGTCGATATTCAGGGATCCCTTGGGCTCAGCGGGCATTGTCTTATAGACAATCAACCAAGGATTGAACAATGTTGGATCCCTCAGATAGCTGACCAAGTTTATCGAATGCTTAGCCATTCATCTTGTTGACTCATTGGCATTGTCTGGCCCAGTTGATCCCTACAAATCCCACCAAATCCTGTTGCTTTGCAATCTAGAGTTATCCATTTTTTATCAGGAGAGCGCCATGGCCACCACATCTCGACCGGATCCCCGTCCTGCAGTCACCATGCCTGTGGGCCGTGACAAGCATGCTCACTACAGTTACCGCGATTTCTTTCGCTTCAACCGAGATCAGGGCACGATCATCGACTGGAACAACACGCAAAATCTCCTGCTCAGCGAAGACTTTATTGTGGGCTTGCAAACAGGCCTGGAACGGGAAGTGGGAGATGCTTCGGCGGCGGTGATGTACACCATTGGCAGAGATTGGGGCATCCGCGATGCCAAGCACTTCTCCGAGTGGTACGAGCGGGAGTATAGGATTGGCGTAAAACAGTCCAACCTTTTGTTTTTGCTGGAGACTTGGTGGTGGCCTTTTACGGCTCAGGGCTGGGGCAAGTGGGAGGTGGAAACCGAGTCCAAGCAGAAGGGGTTTTTGTTCATCAACCTGTTCGATTCGATGGTGGCTCGCACCCTTGGGGATGTGGGCAAGCCGGTTTGTCATCTCTATGCCGGGCTATTTGCCGGGTTTTTCACCGCTATGACTTCCCGCGAGCTGGCCTGCATCGAGATCCAGTGCTACGCCATGGGGGAAACCTACTGCAAGTTCCTGTTGGGCGGGCAAGAACGCATTGATGCCGCCAATTTTTGGATCACCGAAGGGGCCAGCGCCCGCGAGATCGAGCAGCGTTTACAGCAAATGTAAGGCTTGCTTGTGGTTCTGTCGTTCCTCAGCGCTTTGGAGAAGCTGACATGCTCACCCTAGATCCTGCTCGAGATCTAACCCAGCCCCTGATGCTCTTCTTGCAGGGGTTGAACTGGGATAACCGACCCCCGGCCAAGGCTCCCTTTGCTCAAGAGCCGCCGCCGCAGTCCCCCATGCTCTTTGCCCAATCGGTGGGACAGTTTTTTGCCGGCTTCAATTGGTCGGGCATCCGCCCATGGGTGGAGCCGGTGCCGGAATTGCTAGCGGAGGATCCCTTTACTCTTGAGGATTTTGCCGCTTTGTTTGGCGGAGCTTTGCTCTAGCTCTGGTTTGTTCAGGGATCTCGGTTTTGTTTTGCCCTCTGTTTTTAAGGAGACTTCACCCATGGATGACCTTCACTCTTGGCCGGAGCGCATTGCCGATCGAGAAGGGGGTTACCTAACACCCGACGATCTGCAAGACCTGATTCGTTACTCGCTCTCTTTTGAAGAACGGCTGGAGCTCTACCAAGTCTTACAACAGCAAGAGCTGACCTGGATCCAAAAGGTTTTGCAACAGCAGGGGCCAACCCCCGTCGCGACAGCGTTGCCCAGCAGCAATCCCGCCAGAGAGGGGGCAGAACCTTCTCTAACCCCGGCTCAGCGCCTCTTGGCTCGTCAATTGGCCTTTTGTTTGCGCTCCCTGGGCCTGAGTCTGTTGCTGGGGGATCCCACCCCTGTGCAGCAGGTAACTCTTGGTGCGATGGAACAGTACCTAGGGTTGCCGCAAGCGCTCGCTCAGCTACGGGCAGTGGTGCAGGGATCCCTGCCGGCGGATCAGCAGGGTTTGCTTGCCCCCTACTGGCAAGAGCTGCAGACTGTCTGCGCAACTTCTCAGGCCCAATCTCCTTCCCCTTCTTCTTCTGAGATGGAGGTTGACCTGCCCACAGTTCCGCCGGAGCGGGCTCTCACCTTGGCGGAAATGTTTGTGTGAAGCCCACTGAAGGAGGCTCTATCTATGAATTCAAGGGTTGCCGAGCTGATGCAACAAAGCGAAGGCCGCTATCTGCGCCCGGACGAGTTGAAAACTCTACACGCCTACGTGGAAGGGATCCCGAAGCGGGTCCGCCTTTACCAGGTTCTGCAGGCCAAAGAACAAGAGCTGCTGGATCGGGTGATGGAGAAGTTTCAGCCGATGATGCCGAATTTAATCCGCCAGCATGGTCACCTGGCCTGGGAGCGCTGCCGCCGGGATCTGAGCATGGTGTGGCGCTACTGCTGCATGGCCATGCTGCTCAACGACGAAGACTACCTGAGAGATAAATTGCTCTACTGGCTGGAGACGATCCTGAAATCGTTCAAGATGCGCGACCAATGCCAGCCTGCCTACAAGTTAATGCTCGACTCCCTGACCTACATCTTTGGGGCAGAAGAGAGCGAGATGATCCGTCCTTATCTGCTTTTGGCCAAATCCATGCTGGTTAACTAGGTCCATTCGCCCTCAATCTATTCACCAAAGTTCCCTGCGCCCTCCGATAGCGACCTCCTTCTCCCGATTTACTGTATACAGCTTATACAGCTCACTCCTTAATCATTCATTCCCTCACGCCAAAAATTCCAGCCGCTCCCCAATCTATCCATCCCCGCCCTCTTGTCCACCTGACTGCGAGAATAGCCATGATCTCCCTGCAAGAGATTCTGCAAGACCAGATCTTGCCTGGGCACTGCTTTAGCCCTGCCTACTACATCCGCCCTGACATCCACACCGGACTGCTCTACAGCCGCGGAGGATACCGCTTGGCGGCCTTTCCCATGCCCCTGCTGGAAGCTCTCTACTCCGGCCTGCGCTATGAAACTGGCCAAGCCACCCGCGTCATTCTCTACAACTGTGGCCGCGATTGGGGAGAGGCATTTTTCCGCCGTGTTGAAGACGAGCTTTCCGGCTACTATCAGCAGCCGCTGCAGGAATTGCCGATGGGGATCTTCCTGGATGCCCTCAGCGATCTCTGGGCTACCCACGGCTGGGGACGCCTGGAGCTGGATTTTTCCGCCGCCGACCACGGCTTGGTTCAGGCCGGGATCCGCCATTCCGGGTTTGCCCTGGCCGCTCGCGCCAGCTTCAACCCGGAGGAACCTTCTGCACGGCGAGAGCCTGCCGGATATTTGGAGGCGGGAATGCTGGCCAGCCTCTTCTCCTTGCTTTCGGGGCGGGATCTCATCTGCGTACAGACCACCTGCGAATCCCTGGGGGCCGATCTCAACCGCTTCCTCATCGGCACGGCTCAGCGGCTGCACCACTGCGAGGAATGGGTGCGCAAGGGCCTCTCCCACGACGAGATTTTGGATCGGCTCACGGCCAGTCCCCAGGGCCAGAGCTGTTTTCAGGGGCTCGCTAGGGCAGGTAGGGCTGAAAATCTTGGGTGACCGTCAGAGTCAAGTTGGCATTGGCGTCGATCACCGCCACTTCCGGCGCCGTTACATTGCCGATGACAGCCCCTGCCGCCGCTCCACCCAGCACTTTCTCCGTCGAGATCACGCGGTCGCCGAACAAGCCTCCCAAGATGGCCCCCGCAGCTGCCCCAATCAAGGCATCTTGCACAATCGCTTCCCCGGAAGTGTGGCGGGGATCCTTGCGCAGCGGGATAACCTGGCTCTGAGCGTAGAGGGGGTAGGATTGGCCGTTGAAAATCAAAGCCCGCGAAACAAACTGGGTGCCGCCGCTCACCGGCTGAAATTGGCCTTCCAAAACAGCCCCCGCCGGGACGACCATGTTGCCGTAGATGTCCCGCAGAGGAGTATCCAGGCTGAGGCTGACGGCACGGGTTTCCCCAGGGGCAATCAAGAGGGTTTCTGGAGAGCGATGCACCGCCTGGATCAGATCCCCAGAGCGCAATAGCAACGTGGTTTGCAGTTGAAAGGGCTGGCCAGGTTGCAGGGGTTGAGGGCCAGGGGGAAGGGGGCGAGGATTCACAGGACGCCATCCCTCACCGGCAGGCGGTGGTGGCAAGGGCCCCATTTGGGCCAAAACTGGGGCGGCCATCTGCGCTGAGAGCAATCCGCCAAGCAGAGGAGCCAACAGGCGGCTGGCTGGGTTGGTCATGGTCTTACCCCCATTCATCATTCCTACGCTAGCTGCAAACCGGACAAAACCGGGAGCCTTTCGGGCCTTACCTATCTTTTACCTATCTTGTCTTGATCAAAGCCAACTGAATGGAAATGGACTACCTCAGGTGAGCAGATTCCGCTGCTCTTCGCTCCAGATAGAAGTACGGAAAAACGCTAGGGTTGCCCACTCTGGGATCCCTGCTGTCCATGTTAGATTAGGCTCTAGGTTTCTTCCCCTGCGTGGGGCCGAAGTCTTTCACCAATCCCAACCCTTTTCTTCCTTTCTCCTGTGGCCATGAAGCGCAGCACATCCATGCCGGGCCAGCCCTCTCCCGGGTCAGAAGCTTCCGCCCAACCTGCTCAATCCTCTTTCCAGCCTTTTGCCATCTCCACTTGGAAGTCTCTTCTCTCGTCAGTGCTGCTGGTGCTGCTGGGCATTGGGCTGGGAGCGGCTCTGGTGGGGGGCAAGGGGGTATCTGCCCAGACGACGGCAACCCCGCCCCAACTGAACCTGAATTTCATCGCCGATGTGGCCCAAAAGGTGGGGCCGGCGGTGGTTCGCATCGATGCTGAGCGGACGGTGCGCGCCCCTGCCCCTTTTCCGGAGGAGTTTTTCAGCGATCCCTTTTTCCGGGATTTCTTTGGCCAAGCGATCCCTTCCATCCCTCGGCAGCGGCGACAGCAGGGAACCGGCTCTGGGTTCATCATCAGCCCAGACGGCCAGATCATCACCAATGCCCATGTGGTCGAGGGATCCGACAAGGTAACGGTGACGCTCAAGGATACCCGCAGCTTTGATGGGCAGGTAATCGGTTCGGATCCGGTTACGGACATCGCCGTGGTGAAGATCAACGCCCAGAACCTGCCGACCGTGAAGCTGGGGCGCTCGGAAACCCTGGAGCCGGGCCAGTGGGCCATTGCCATCGGCAACCCCCTGGGTTTGGATAACACCGTTACGGCTGGGATCATCAGCGCTTTGGGCCGTTCCAGCGGGGAGATTCGGGTGCCTGACAAGCGGGTATCTTTTATCCAAACGGATGCGGCCATTAACCCCGGCAACTCCGGCGGCCCGCTGCTCAACGCTCAAGGGGAGGTGATCGGGGTGAACACCGCCATCATCCAGGGAGCGCAAGGGTTGGGCTTCGCCATCCCCATTGAGACGGCCCAGCGGGTGGCCAATCAGTTGATCACTCGCGGCAAGGTGGATCACCCCTACCTGGGCATCCGCATGCTCACGCTGACTCCAGAGCTGAAGGAGCGCCTCAACCAGGATCCCAATAGCCGCATTTTGATAACGGTGGATCAGGGTGTACTGATTGGCGAAGTCATCCAGGGATCCCCAGCGGAACGGGCAGGGCTGCGGTCTGGGGATGTCATTCTCTCCATCAATGGTCGTGCCGTAACCACAGCCGATCAGGTGCAACAGGAGGTGGAGCGCACTGAGGTGGGCAGCACCCTGGAGCTGGAGATCGAGCGAGCCGGGCGGCGACAGAAGATCCGCGCGGTAACAGGCTCTTTCCCGGCCCCCAGCGGAGGCTGATTGGGCATGGTTGACCGCCCCTCAAGTATCAACCAGACCCCAGCGACACAGCAGGGTTGTTGTCAATGGGGGTAAACCTCTCAACCTAGGTTGCGAACTCCCCTTTTCCCCTGGGAGAGGGGCTGGGGCGGTGCTGATCGCGCCAGCGGGACGGAGTCCTTTCGCGCTACTCGGACGGAGTCCTTACACTTGGGCTATTTCAAACCAACTTGCAGTGACCGTACTGGCGATCTCTACGGTTGGTTCTTGCAGTTACGGCTCAGGGAAAATAATGGTTTAATGGTGACTTAACAGTCGAAACTTCCTGGCCCAGGCCGGAACGCTCTTGGCAGGGCCCCTTGATCTTGAGTTTGGGATCCCTTCTCCCCTTGCCTATGCTGAAAACCACTCGTCGCTTGGCTTTGCTGGCCCTGTCGGGGCTGGCAGCTCTTGTTCTCGCTCCCCAGAGGGGCCTCGCCAGGCCCATCATCGTCGGCTCCAAGGACTTTACCGAGCAGTTTATCCTGGGGGAAATGTATGCCTTGGCCCTGGAGGCGGCAGGGTTCACGGTGGAGCGCAAGCTCAACCTGGGCGGAACACCGGTAGCCCATGCGGGCTTGTTGAGCGGCGAGATCGATCTCTACCCCGAGTACACCGGCACTGGCCTGCTGACAGTGCTCAAGTTGCCCAGCAGCGGCGACCCGGCAGAGGTGTACGCGACGGTGGCCCGCGAGTACGAGAGCCAGTTCCAACTGATTTGGCTGGATCCCGCCCCCCTGAACAACACCCAGGCCCTGGCCATGACCCGCGCCAGAGCGGCTGAGCTGGGCATTGCCACCATCTCGGACATGGTGGCCAAAGCGGGCGAGCTGGTGATGATCGGGCCGCCGGAGTTTCAAGCCCGCGAGGATGGCCTACCTGGGATCCAAGCCGTCTACGGTAATTTCCGGCTCAAGGCCTACAAAGCAGTGGATCCCGGCCTCCGCTACCAGGGCTTGGTCAATGGGGAAGCGGATGTGGCGGTGGCCTTCGGCACCGATGGAGAAATTGCCGCCTTTGACCTGGTGCTGCTGGAGGATGACAAGCAGCTTTTCCCCCCCTACCAGGTGGCGCCGGTGGTGCGCAAGGACACCCTAGAGGCCAACCCCGGCATTGCCGCTGCCTTAAATGCCCTTTCCCCCCTGCTGACGGACGAGGTGATGCAGCGGTTGAACTACGAGGTGAGCGGCAACCGCAAGGAGCCGGCGGAGGTGGCCAGAACTTTCTTGGTGGAAGCCGGCATTCTCAAGAAATAACCTTGCCTGTTGCATGAGACCCTGAGGTGAGCACCGTTGAGTTCGAGCAGGTGTCGCTGCGCTTTCCCCACAGTTCCCAGCCGGCTGTGGACGAGTGCAGTTTTTCCGTGGAGTCGGGCCAGTTGGTGGTCATTTTGGGGCCTTCTGGCTGCGGCAAAACCACCCTTCTGAAAATGGTGAATCGCTTGCTGGATCCCACCCAGGGGCAGATTCGCTTGGACGGGCGGGATATCCGCCAGTTTCCCATCACGGCTCTGCGGCAGCGGATCGGCTATGTTATCCAGCAATCGGGGCTGTTTCCCCACATGACGGTGGCCCAGAATGTGGCGGTAGTGCCGCGACTTTTGGGGTGGCCGAAGGAGCGCATCCGCGAGCGGGTGGACGAGCTGCTCAGCTTGGTTAATTTGCCCCCCCACGAGTACCGCCACCGCTACCCTGCCCAACTGTCGGGTGGACAACAGCAGCGGGTGGGGCTGGCGCGGGCGCTGGCCGGGGATCCAGGGCTGCTGCTGATGGACGAGCCCTTTGGGGCCATCGACGCCATTACCCGCAGCAAGCTGCAAGAGGAGATCCTGCGCCTGCAACGGCAATTGAAAAAAACCATCCTGTTCGTCTCCCACGATGTGGAAGAGGCGCTGCGCCTGGCGGATCGCATTTTGGTGATGCAGAAGGGGCGGGTGGTGCAGTTCGATACTCCCTTTCGGCTGCTCACCCAGCCGGCTACTCCCTTTGTCAGGGAACTGCTAGGGGCAGATGACATGGTACGGCAGTTGAGTGTGCTGCGGGTGGAAACGGCGATGGCCGGGATCCCGCACAACCACAAAATCCAAGAGGGAGCGATGGTGAGGCCCCAGGCCACTTTGCGGCAAGCCTTGTCCCTGCTGTTGCGCACAGGGGCGGCAGCCCTGACGGTGTGGGAGGACGGGCGGGCCATCGGCGTTTTGACCTTGGATCACATTCGCAGCTTGGCCATGCTGGAGGGGGGATCCGCGTGAGCTATCTCCTCAACCACCCCGGCCTGATGTGGCAGCTCACCCAAGAGCATCTGGCGATGGTGGGGATGACCTTGGGCATGGCGGTGGTGCTGGCGGTGCCGCTGGCTCTGCTGGTTCACCACGTGCGCTGGTTGGCCCT
The DNA here is from genome assembly GCF_054060215.1 of Thermostichus sp. OS-CIW-30. Classification (NCBI taxonomy): domain Bacteria; kingdom Bacillati; phylum Cyanobacteriota; class Cyanophyceae; order Thermostichales; family Thermostichaceae; genus Thermostichus; species Thermostichus sp. OS-CIW-30. The sequence goes on from NZ_JBSSCZ010000007.1 coordinate 55,472, forward strand.
GCCGGTCATGGGGATCCTCAGCATCCTGTACACAGTGCCCAGCCTGGCTTTGATTATTTTGTTGGTGCCCTGGTTTGGCCTGAATGCCCGCTCGGTGGTGGTGGCGATGGTGATCTACACGCAGGTGATCTTGGTGCGCCACTTTTGCGTGGGCCTGCGCTCGGTCGAGCCTGCCATTCTGGAAGCGGCCAAGGGCATGGGGATGAACTTCTGGCAACGGTGGTGGCAGGTGCAGGTGCCGCTCATGCTGCCGATTGTCTTGGCAGGGCTGCGGCTGGCGGCGATTGTGGCCATTGCCATTGCCACCGTGGGGGCCAAGTTTGGGGCGGGAGGACTGGGCACCCTGCTGTTCGATGGCATTGCCCAGGCCGGTCGCTACGACAAGATCTGGGCCGGATCCCTGGCGGTGGGATCCCTGGCCTTGCTGGTGAACACGGCCTTGCTCAGCCTGGAATGGGCGGCCCGTCGTGGCTGAGGGGGTAGACTTAAGGACTCCGTCCCGCTGGCGCGATCGGGCAGGTTTATCCTCTAGTTGTGTGGGGCGAAACTGGGTGTAGCATGGGTGAGCAACCAGGGACTCCGTCCCGCTGGCGTGAGCGGGTGAGAGATTGGTCATCCCGCGCCGATTGGGAGCTGATGGAAGCGCTCAAGGCGGGGCAACCTGCTGCTCTGGCTGCGCTCTACGATCGCTATGCCGGCTTGGTCTATGGGCTGGCCTTCAAGATCCTGGGCCACGTGGCCGAGGCAGAAGACCTGACTCAGGAGGTGTTTGTCGAGCTGTGGCGCAAGGTTGGCTGTGATCCAAGGACTCCGTCCGAGTCGCGCGAGCGGCGGGGATCCCTGAGCAGTTTTTTGTGCATCCTGACCCGCTCGCGGGCCATTGACCGTCTGCGTTCTCAGGGCAGCCACCAACTTCTGTTGAAACGCTGGCAAACCCTTCTCAGCGCCGTTCGTGTTGACGGAACGGAGTCCCATAGCAAGATCCCGCTCCCTTTTGAGCAGGTTTCCATCGAGGAGCGGCGGCAAGCGGTGCAAGCGGCCCTCAGCCAATTGCCCGAAAACCAACGGCAGATCCTGGAGTTGCTCTATTACCAAGGGTTAAGCCAGGCGGACATTGCTCGCCAATTGGGGATCCCGTTGGGGACGGTTAAGACCCGCTCTCGCCAAGCTCTCTGCAAATTGCGGGGATCCCTGCGCGCCCTTCTGGGTTTCTGCTCGCGTTAGCGGGACCGCGTCCTTTCGCGTCAGCGGGACGGAGTCCTAGGTTTGGAGTTGAGTTCTGGTGTCGGGATGGCCATGTCTGATCGCGTCAGCGGGACGGAGTCCTATCGCGTCAGCGGGACGGAGTCCTTTCGCGTCGGCGGGACGGAGTCCTTATCCACCTCGCCCCCTTTAACAGAGGAACGGGAAGAACTGGCCGGCTATCTGCTGGGGGACTTGTCTCCCGAGCAGGCGAGTGCTCTAGAGGCACGCCTAACTCAAGACCCTCGGCTGGTGGCCGAACTGCAAGCCTTGCAAGAAACCTTGGAATTGTTGCCCTACGGATTGCCAGGAGTACTCCCGCCTGCCAGCTTGCGCGACCAGGTGATGGCAGAGGTGGGGGCTATGGGCTTGCGCGAACAGGAGATGGCCATCCCCCTTCACTCTCCACTGCCTGCTTTTGGGGTGGGGTGGCGCTGGCTGGGAGGCTTGGTGGCGGCAATTTTGGTTCTGCTCAGCTTAGACAACTGGCGACTGCGGCAAGCACTGCAACTGGCCCAGCTAGAATCGGTGCGGGCATTATCCCATCTCTTGCAACAGCCGGGATCCCGTCTGGTGCATTTGCAGGGGGAGGTGGGGACGGCCAATGTGCTGTTTCGCCCAGGAGACTGGCAGGAGGTTATCTTGGCCGCACGGGATCTGCCCCAACCGGTGGCGGGGGAGCGCTACTCCCTCTGGCTCAAGCTGGATAATGGCGAGTTCCTCCACTGTGGTGACTTTCAGGTGGATGCTCAAGGCTCTGCTCTGGTGGCCCTACGCCCATCCCGCACGTTGCCGGCAGGTACCCGCGCTCAAGAGCTGCTGGTCGCGACCGGTTCCCGCCAACTGCCCGCTCGCGCTACTCGGACGGAGTCCTTGAAACCCCTTCTGACGGGCAAGGTGTGAGGTGAGAGGAAAGGTTGGCCTGCAAAGGTTGGCTGTGCTGGTGGGGGCGCTACTGGCCCTTCTGGCCTTGTGGTGGACGGATCCCACGCCAACAACCCTAAGCCAATACGTTACTTCTTTGCAGGAGCGCACTCCTTCTCAACTCCACAACATTCGCCGAGCCGTCCAAAGCCTGGATGGAGTTTACATCATGCCTGCGACACGCTCACAGGAACAGGCAGAAGTGATTTTTTCCTTCAACCAAGTGGTGGGGCCGCGCAGCCTGGAACGAGGCTATGTGCCCGCGCCGGTGTTTATGGTGGCCGAAACCCTGGATTCGGTTGGGGGAGGAATCTGTCAGGTGTCCTCTAGCCTTTACAATGCCGCTCTGTTGGCAGGGCTGGAGGTGGTGGAGAGGCACCCCCATTACCGGCAGGTAGAGTCGGTGCCCCCTGGCTTAGATGCCACCGTCTGGTACGGCTTGGCCGACCTCAAGCTGCGCAACCCTTTCCCCTGGCCGGTGCGCCTACGAGTTCAGATCCGCGGCCAAAACCTGATTGTGTCCGTGCTGGGACGGGGATCCCGCCACGCCCTGAGGATCCCACCCATCCGTGTAGAGGGGCACCGGCTGGATCCCCAGCATTTGCAGGTGAGCGTGTATCGGGGTAACGAGCGCCTCTCCCAAGATCGCTATGTCGTTGCTCCCTAGCCTCTCATCGCGCCAGCGGGACGGAGTCCTTTCGCGCCAGCGGGACGGAGTCCTTTTTTCGCCCCATTGGCCCCCTACTTCAGCGTCTCAGGAGCAGCTCCCCAGCAACCTCCACACAGGGATCCATGTTAATTTCTACACCAACATGGTTAGCGACAGGGTCGGCGACAAGCCTCAAACCCTGATTCTTCCGTTGACCCGGTCGATCCCGCTCTGGGCAAGGGTTTCAGGCCCCTCGGCGGAGAAAAATAAGGGGAAATTGCAGCCGTTCGCGCCAGCGGGACGGAGTCCTTTCGCGCCAGCGGGACGGAGTCCTTAAACGAGACCCTGTCGATCTAGGCCCCTGGATCCCGCTCTGGGCAAGGGTTATAATCGGCGGAAGTCGCTTCCTTTCGGGGCAGTGGAATTAATGAAAACTCAATGGAAAATTAATCGAGCCAAGCGAATAACTATTAAAATGAAGATTATCAAATAGCAAACAAATGTAGCGATACTCGTGGTTAAAAATAGAACTCCGCCCCATTTCCGGAGGAGAGGCTCCAGAAAGTTCGTGCATGGGAGGAGACGAATAGTCCACTTTACACTGGTATCATCGCCATCGAATTGAAATAACCAGGCCCAAAGATAGAAAAAATGAGTCGCGAGGTAGAGCGCAATATCGCTCTTTCTTGATTCAAAAACGCTAATGAATGTGATCATCAAAGCTATATGCACAAATGCCCATAAAGTAAGCAGCAAAATAAGCAGCGCTCCAAACATCATTAGAAGCCAACCGGCGACTCCAAGACGCATGAGAAACAGGGCACAGACAAAAAGGATCTCCACTCCAACTAGGAGAAGTTTGGTTGGTGTATTCAGGCTTTCATGTTCTACCATATTACTTCCTTTTTTCGCGTTGTTCGTAATATGTGTCTCAGACAAGCTTAATAACTGCAGACGTGATGATCTAGATCTGATCTGGCACTTTTGGCAGGGGTAGTTGAAACGGATGATGGTCGAAGCGAATACGCTGTACTCGGTAATTTCCTGTTAATGGAACCGATCCTGAGCCGCAAGCAACTTCCACGCCACCCGGATCAACCGTTGTTCCGAATGCGATACCTTATTTTATGTAGGTTTGCGTAGCAAAAACCCTATACCTGATAAGTCACTTCCCTTTGGGGAAGCGGGATTCATGGAAACACTCAAAGCAGACGGCCCAAGCGTTGCCGCAATTCGGTGGCAGCCAGCTCTAGGTGCTCGGGGGTGTAGCCGGTGGTTTCTACTCTGACAGCGAGGTGGGTGTCCTGGCTCTCGTGGAGGTGGATCCACAGAATGTGGCGGCCATCTTCGGTTTTGCGGTTTGAGGCTTTGACGCTGTTTTTGGGGGCAGCGTAGGCGTGTGGATCGTATCGAACCAGATCCACCCAGGGAATGTCTCGCAGGAGTCTTTCCACTTTGGCCCAACTGCGGGGTCGGTGATGGCTGGCATCGCTTCGGATTTGGATGATCTGGGAGCGATCTCGGCCTGAATCGGGGAGATCTGCCCGTGGGATCCGGGGCTGAACTTGCGGCTGTAGGTAGGGCAAGTAGACCAGGGATTTGTATTGCTCATGGATGTAGCAAACCGGGACCCCCAATTGGCTGCCCACCACGGCCATGATCATGGCTTGGGCTTTAAACCCGCCGGTAGCGGCAAAGGTGACGATCCCCCTGGCGCTCTCTGCCAACTGTTTCAACAGCTCGGCCATCCGCTCCAGTGAGGATCCCTCTAGCTCATAGTTGATGCCGGGAAGGGGAACCAAAGAGACCTGCTGCTGACCCAGCTCTTGCTCAAAAAAGAGCTTCAAAATCTGGGCACACTCCAATCCGTCGGGGGTTTCTGAGTGCAGCAAAATCAAGGCATCATTCGAGGTGGGATCCAGCCGCAAGTAGGTGTTGGTTTCGGCGCTGATCAGCTCCAGATCGGTTCTTTTCATCCAGGCCAGCGCTTGCTCCGGATCCCCGATGGTTTTTTGTCCCACCCAGGGGCGCTGCGGCTGCAGGTCTTTGTCAAGGTTGGTGAGCAAGGAGGTGCCCACCGTCATGATGATGGTCTGCATGATAGGCGGTTAACTCAAATTTTTCGAGGGCTCTGTTCCGCTTTGCGCCCAGAGCAGCTTGGCCTTGCGGATTCTGCCATCTTCCTTTAGACCCAGAACTTCCACCTGCACCTCTTGCCCCACCGAGAGGGATCCCGCCCGTTTGGGCTCCTTCTGGGTGAGCTTGGTGTCTGTGTCCAGAATCTGGAAGGTGACTTCGTTGCCCTTGATGTTGGTGATGGTGGCCTTCAGCTTTTGCCCGGTCTGGAAGTGGGCTTTGCGGGCCTGATGCTGGGCCTGGTCTTGTTGGTGTTGATGGTTTTGTTGTTGTCTGTCGTCCTGGGATTTGTTTCCCGCCCCTTGGGGAACGGAGTCCTTGCGACCGGAGTTGTCGTTGGGTTGGGATCCCTGAGGTGGTGGAATCTCGCCAATGGGGATCCCTCCATCCTTGTAGTAGCGAGCCAGCCGGGCTGCCCAGCCCAGGATCTGCAGCATCTCCGCCGGCCTGTCTTGCAGAGGTTGCAAGTACCTTTTGCAGGTTTCGTCAATAAGCTGATAGTATCTTCTGGTTTGTTGGGTACGGCATAGGCCAGTTTCCCGCACCAGCTCGCCGGTGAATCGGAAAAAGCGGGATCCCGCGTCAGGGTGATGGGCAACCGAGCGCAGATAGGCGACGCATTTGCTCAACTCGTCGACATCCACCCTTTCTTTGGCCAAGGTCAGGGCGATGCCGTGGGCGAGATCCCAAGATTGGGGGCTGAGATCGACAGTGTCTGACAGCATGGGGGAACCCTCAGTACACTCCGGTGGGCGGCTCGCGCAGAGCAGTGGGACTCAGGATGGCGGCCAATCGCTTGAGTTGTTCGGGCAAGATGTAGCCCTGGGCAGCTTGAATTTGCTCTTGCACAAAGGCTTGGAGGCGTTTTCCTTCCAGGGTATCGGCTTCTGGGGGATCGTAGCGGCTGTAGCGATCTTTTAGGTTGCCGGGCCGCTCGATCTTGTCGAGGGTGACCTGCAGGGATCCCAGGCCCACGGGCTTACCGCCCCCCACCTTCAGCAGCATGGGATGGTTGGGATCCTGCCCCAAAACCGTGAGCAAGGTGCCCAGCTCGGCAGGGGTGAGGTTTTTGAAGTGGATTTGGGTTTTGAAAACTGTGTTTTGTATCGCTTGCTGGGTGGGCGTTCCCCTTGAACTGCCCTGCAACGCGTTTCTGTGGGTGTATCTGTGGGTGTAGTAGAACTTGCGCCCGATGACTCTGCCGTTTTCGCTCTGAAAATAAGCTTTGCACTGATCCGGGCGTGGAGGGTACAGGGGGGGCAGGGATCCGCCGCCGGATCCGGCACTGGTGGCAATGGCATCCCTGAACTCCACCAATCCCTGCCAGTTCAGGGCACCGAAAACGCGGCTGGCCGGACAAAGCTGCTCTTTGTTGCGGCAGGGGTGCCGCTCTGGGGGGATCCGATTTCGGTACTGGCTCATCATCACCGCCAGGGTGCTGTTGGTGATCGCCTCATACATGGCCCGGATGGCCCCCTTGAGGGAGCTGCCCTGGATTTTGAGCCTTCCATTGGGGGTGGTGGTCATGGTTTTGAGCACCGGGATCCCTTTGACTCCAACATCGCTGCCCAAGGCCAAGTGGCCGGTGGAGATGTGGACGGCAGTCTGCACCGTCAGGGTGAGAAAGAGGGTGCCGTGCAGCTTATCGGCGTGGAACTTGGCGTGGCCGGCGGGCCGCTCCAGCGTGGGGCGCTGGGTGGGAAACGGGATCAGCTCATAGGGTTTGGGAAACACGGTTGGTTTGCCTCCACCTTGACTGCTGTTGCCGGCAGACGATCTTGCAGATGCGGCCTGGTTGGGCAATGGGCGAGGGCCTTGGGGGGTCATGGTCACCTCGGAATCAGGGCAATAAAGTGAACGCGGGCAGTTCGCTCATCTCGGAAGTAGCGCTGGCCCACCTTGAGATCTTGGGGATGGCTGAGGGGCTTGGGAAAGCGGGTTTCTCGATTTTGGGATCCGTACAGGTCGGCTGCGTGATCCTCCCACCGCCACTCTCCCGGCAGAGGGATAAAGGAGTCCGGGGGAGCTTGGATCCCCAGATACAGCAGATCCCAGCCGTGGGGGGTGCTTTTCCAGCGCAGTTCCCCTTGTTGGGAGAAAACTTGCCCCTCTGGACAGACGGGATCCGCCGGGATCCCCACCTGAATGCCGCTGACTCGATGGGGCCAGCGCAGAAAGGAGTAGGTTTTTTCAGAAGTGGAAAAACAAGCCGAGAGCACTTGGGAAAGCGAGGACTCTGCCCCATCTTGAATCTTGAGGGAGGCGACGTAGGCTGGTTTCATACGGCTTTGGCCTCCGCTTGCAGGAGTTTGGCCCAACTGTTTACGGCGGTGGCGAGCAGATGTTCCACCTTGGCCTCAGACGTCTGATCCCAGGTCAGCCGCGCCCCAAATCCCAAAGGCATTGGCTCCGCTCCCACCGGCACCGCTTGGCAATCGGGTTTGGGGAAGCCGTATTTGCCTGCCTCTTCGGGGGTTAAAAATTCGCCCGCCCCCAACAGGGATCCCTGTGGCCAGGTCAGGGGGGATCCCAGCAGTCGAATCTGCTCGTTTGCCTCATCCACCAGGCAGCCCGGATAGTCCACCACCGCCCACTCGTACTCAACCCGAACGGTGCCCATGCCGCGGGACTTGGCAAAGCCGATGCCAAACCAGCCTTCATCCAGATCCCGCAACGCCAGTCCCAGCAGACCCAGTTGGGCCAGGGTAAAGTTTTTCAGGTGGATCTTGGTTTGAAAGGATCCCTCTACGCACACTTGATAGCTGAACGGCCCCACCGCCACTGAGCCGAAGACGCGGTCGATGGCCACCCCATTACGTTCCTCCAGGCGCAGAGGGGTTCCCGGCTTGGGATAGGCATCTTCGATGCGGACCCGGCTGGCGATGGCTGTGTTGCCGAACATCTGATCCGTAAAGGAAGAAAGGGCGTAAACCTGGTGGGGCTCTTCAATTTTTTCCAGCCATTGATTGGCCTTTTGGTCGAGGGGATCGCTGGCCCAGAGTTTGAAGCCTCCCCCCTCAGGACGTCTGTCGCTGCCCACCGTTCGGACGATGCGCTCCGCATGGGCGCGAATTGCCCCTTTGAGGGAGCTGCCGGGAAAATAGACCGTTCGCCCGTCGCCGTGATAGGTTTCGACGAACTCCATATCCGGCTTCGTCGGGTCAGCCCCTTCTTTGCCCGCCTTGATGAGAACAGGGCCATCGGGCTTGAGGGTGAGGCAGAGGGTGCAATGGTTAACGTAGCGTTTGTGCATAGCCTGGGATCCTTCACACCAGAACAGGAGCTTTTGGTTGAGGGGCTTGGGGCGGCAAGCAGTCTGTCCAGTTTGTCAACCGATAGGGGTGGAAAACGCTGACCGTATCGCCAACCGTTGTAGAGTCCATGAAGACCATCGGGATCCCTCCTGACATGAAATAGGGCTAGCGGCGGGGGCCGACCGATTGCCGTTGAGAGGCCGTTGTTAATTTGGCAACCAGGGCTTCCACCCAGTCTTGGCGCAAAGCGGCAGCCTGCTCCGGGCTGAGCGGCTGTCGGGATCCGGCCACCAGCTCTTGAAGGTAGGCCAGCAGCCGTCTTGGATCCCCTTCCGAGTCGAACCAATAGATTGCCGAGATCTGCAGGCGGACAACCCCCAAGCCACGGGAGCGCCCCCCTCCCAGGGGGATCTGTTCCGTTTCCAATTGGTGCAAGCCAATGGCCAAGAGGCCCAGTTCCCATTCCTCGGCATTTTCGACGACGGCATGAAACCGGAAGGGGGTGCTGGCAGGCACCACTTGCAAGTCGTACAGCTTGCCATCTGCCGCCGTTTCCGTATCCCGATCGATGGCCACGCCATCCCGCTCTTGGTACTGGCCAAACCAGGCTTCCAGAACCACGGGCAAATCTCGGATCTGCACCTTGCCGGCCAACCAAGGGGATCCAAACACCTGCGAGACCCAGTCGGTGGCCTCAATGAGCTTTTGAGTCAGAGCCGCATCGTCCCCTTTGTAGTCATTTTTAATTTGGTTGATGATCTGAAATTGCTCGCTGCTGGTCAATTCGCCGGGATCCCTGGCCAGCTCTGGGTTGATGCCCCGCAAGAAACTTTCCAGGCGAGAGCGCATCGCCCCCTTCAAACTGGAGCCGGGAATGAGCGGACGGCCCAGCGCATCCTTGAGAACCGGCAAATCCGAGCCGATGGGTTCGGTGGAGCGGCCCACCCCGATGTGCAGAGCGGTCACGGTGGTGAGGGTGCCGGTGATTTCCAAGCGGTTTTTGAAAACGTCGAACATTGTTCCCTCAAATGGCTGCTCAAGTTAAGGCTTGTACTGCAGAGGTTTGCCATTCCCGAAGCGAGACGGAGCCCTTAATAAAACTCAAGAGGATCCCTAGGATCTGAGCAATTTCTGAGATAAAGTACTCCCTGTCATCGATAAAGAGTTGGTCACCCTCGAGTTTTGCAAATCGCCAGTTGGTTCCTGAGGTTACTGCTCCATAGACACTGTCTACTTGAGAATTGGAGTTCTTGTTAAAGACCTGTGCCCCCACCATACCGGCAACGCACTGGCCCAGACCCCCGATCAAGTCTTCTTTTTTGGCCTCAACGATAATCACCACCGGATCTTGAATGTAGAGTTGGAGAGGGGATAGGCAAATGATGTAGTCGCATAGGCCCACCAACCCCCTCTCGGGATCCACGTTGAATTCCTTGCCGGAAAACAGCGAGATTTGATCCCGACATAGGTACTTCACCTCTCCCAGCACAGGGGCGATGATAAACTCGGAGCGGGCTTTTTCGCTGTTGACCGAGGTGGCCAAGCCGAGATAGCGATCTAGGGTTATTTTCAAGTAATCGGAGCACTCAGTCGGTGGAACCTCTGCAAACAGGCCATGGATGATTCTTGACCTGAGCTGAAAGGTCGAAATGGCTCTCTCAAGGGTAAAACTGCTGTAGGTCACGGTCTAGGATCCTCCTCCCTCTCGCTTGTACTTGAGGTAGCGGGCCCCATAGCCCAGGTAGCGCCGAATCAAGTCAATTTTGATCTCGTTGACTTTGGGGGATGCTCTTTCAATTCCGGCTTCCCTGGCGATGGCTATAGCCCTTTGATGAATCCAGTTGTCGATGTCTTTGATGATGGCTTCTGCCAAAGAGTCTTTGCCCCGCCCCCACTTGTTATCGCGCCCCACCTGGTAGCGCAAAAAGTTCTTGATCACCTCTGAGCTTTCGGTGGAAGCTGCCACGTGCAATAGGTTGCGATATTGGGCCTCTTCCAATCTGTTGAGACCTCTGAAGTTATCCAAGGCGGCTTGAATTCTGGCGACCAGATCATCTTCGGCCAGCCGGATTTGCCGTTGGATCTTGAGCTCTTGTTCCGATGTGATCTCGCTGGTGGCGAAGGTCATAGCGGGTTCTCCCAGAAATGATGATGGAACGGACTGCAAACTTCGATTTGGCCGAATCCTTCAGCAGTGCGTTCGCCAATCCCCCAGTATTCCATCTCCGCCAAAATCGGGATCCAACGCTCCAGTTGCGTGGTGCTCAGCAGAAAGACGCTGCCCTGCGTGGTTACCAATTCTACATCTTTGAACAGACCCCAGGCAGCGTTCCAGCCGGAGACATAGGCGTAGCTGCTGAAGGCCAGCTCCAAAGCCAGGGATCCATCTTCGCAGTTGGCCTCTTCCTGGAGCATCTGGGGGGTGAGCACGGTGGTGCGTTGCCAGCGCTCTTTGAGAATGGCCCCCGACTGCAGCCCAATGGAGAAATACTGCCGCTCCGGCGGAAGGGGCTGCCAGGGATCCCCGAACACCTGCCATTGTTGCCAGCGCTGCCGCAGCTTTTGGTTGAAGGCTTCCACCCGCTGGGCCAGGGAAGGCCGGGGAGCAGCCAGACGCCGAGCCGTGACGTTGACCCGGCCCAATCCCCGCGACACCCCTCCTCCCAAGCGCAGCAGGTGGGCGCGGGCGTTGAGGTAGCGGGTGAGGGTCTCGGCCAGCTCGGGATCCCGCAGGTAGATGTAGCCGCTGAAAAGGGAGCGCTCCAGATGCCCATTGGGGCGGGCTTTGCCCTCGTTCATCACCTCTAGGCTGTAGAGGATTTGGTCGGCAGCAGTGGCGCGGCGACGGTTGATCCCCACCCGCGTGAGCAGGCGTTTGGACACAGCAGCTCGTTCGTAGCGGGGCCCCAGGTCAGACTCCTGCTGGCTGTAGAACCCCCCGAAGGGCTCCACTCTTCCCCCGGAACCGTCCGGCTCTGTGGGATCGAACGGGATCCCCAGCCGCTGTGAGCAGAAGCGATCCAGGAGCGTGTCGAACACCCCCGTTTTGCCCGCCTCTGAGCGGAAGCCGGGATTGTTTTTCGAGCTGAAGGCCGTGGCCGGCAAGACCTTGCTGCCGGATCCCGGATAGGCGTGGGTAAACACAGCAGGCCGAGCTGCCGTAAACAGGGCGGCCAAATCTCCTTCCAGCGCCTCGGCAGGGCGATGTTGGGTTTGGCTGAGCATGAGGTCGGCCAGAGCACCGCGAATCACGCTGCCGGGAATGTAATCCTGGGCCTCGCTGATGGAGCCGCCCGGCTTTTGCCGACCGATGGCCAAGGGAGACTGAGCCGTTAGGGTGAGTTGAATGGCTTCCATCAGCTCCCTCCCTGGGCCAAGAAAGCCCAATCGGCTGCGGTGGGCTGGAGAGCCTGCAGGGATCCAGGATCCCAGTGCAGCCAGCCCAAACCTGCGGATTTGCTGCCCCCCAGCGCGATCAGGTGGTGCAGGGCCGCCAACAGGAGAGTTTTGCCCCAGGAAGGGCAATCGGGCAAAAGCTGCAGGGATCCGGAAAAAGTCAGCTCAGCCGCGGGAGAGGTCTCAATGAGGTAGAGCCGCTGATCCTCGGCGGTGCGGCGGCGGCGGTTGAGGGTGACCCCAGGGCGAAGGGTTGGTTCCAGAGCTGCTGGCGGCACCTCGCAGACGAGATCCTCCACCCACAGGCGGGCAGGCAGGGCCGGATTGCCGAATATCTGGCAGACCAGACAATGGGATCCGGCGTAGCCCTCCACCTGGTATTCGGGGCGGTGGAAATTTCCTGCGCTGCCCTCCCGCTGCGGACACATGCGCTCTGGGTCGGGAGAGCGGCAAATGGCCCAGCCCAGGCCACGGGCCAGTTTCTCGCACTCGTGGCGCAGCCGCCCCTTCAGTTGGGAGCCGGGAATGATCAGCCTGCCAAAGGCATCTTTGAGCAGGGGCTTATCCGCCAGGGAGCCGCTGGAGCCGCCGGCTCCCACCGCCAGGGCAGAGGCGAGGGTGGCCCTCAAAGGGATAGAGGTGATCGTTCGCCCCGCTTGGGGCAGCTCTGCCAGTCTCACCATCACTCCACCTCCGCCAGAACGGGCCGACCCTCGGCCTGGGGCTGTTTTTGCACAAAGGCGTACAAATCCACCAGATCCCGCCAGATGGTTTCATAGGTTGGCGTTGACGAGGATACCTGTGGCTCAACATACATCCAGGGGGGAAGGTGGCCGTCGTTGGTTTTGGCCTTGCACCAGGTGCGCTCAAAAGCCTCCATCAGCGGCTGCCCCTTTTTGCCCAGGCGGCTGCGGAAATAGAGATAGTTGAGGGTGGCGGTGCGTTTGCCTTTTTCCAAGAAGCTGCGAATCTGATAAAGCTGGGAGCGAGGAAAATTGGCCTCCTGCAGGGCTTGTACCGTTCTCAGCAACCCGTGGATTTCCGGGACGGTATAGGGGCCGGCGTAGAGCTTGAGGGTGTGGCTGTTCTGGCGGATCTCCAGAGCTTCCCGACGAAAATCCTGGATGCTGGAGGCAACCAGGGCGACCGACTTCAACGAGAGAAAGTCGATGGTGGCCACAGAGCAGTCCTTGTCTTTGGGCTTCAGCTTTTTCGCGTAGCTCTTGGCGGATTTCAACAGTTGTTCGGTGAGCTTTTCGGCGTAGTAAATGGGGGTGTCTTCCGAGGCGATCAGCACCCCCACCGAGGCGGAGAGCCGACAGAGCTTCCGATCTGCCGCCGGGTAGCGGTGAGGCACCTTGCCGGAAGATTGAGCTGCATAGGTTGCCGAGGTGTCCAGCAGGAGCTGCTCAAACTGCTCACAGAAGGTGGCGGCAATTTCCAGGGCTTTGTGGGCAGGCACCACCACCAACACATCGTCTCCGCCGATGGTCAGGATCTCGAAGGGGTGGATCCACTCGCCGTTGCGGTCTCTGCCGGTTTCCGGATCTGGGGATAGGCCGTGCAGCCGATGGGCCTGCAGGTGCTGGGCGAGGGCGTGGTAAACGGCTTTTTCCGTTGCCTCGGAAACATCCCGGCTAAATTGTCGGTAGGCTTCTGGGGTTTGGATCTGCTGCACATAGCCCCCCATGTCGTTGCCATCGGCGTAAAGGTAAGCCACAAAGCCCTGGCTGCCCAGGCTGGCGTTGGCCACTTCCCGTAGAGATTGGGCCTCGCCGATCCCCTGGACAGATCCCTGATGGGGCTGCAAATAGCGCTCCCGGTAGGGCTCGCCGGCGGGAGAGTTGAGAAAGCGGGCAAATCGCGTTACCCAGCTTTCCACAAAGCCGGGATCCCAGGTGGGGAACTTGCGGAACCACCCTTGCTTGCCTGTTTCAATGCGCTTGGCCTGGCGACCCACCAGGGCTTTGCGAGCGGTGGCTTCCGAGAGCCAGGGCTGATCGACCAGGTCGGCTTTGGCGATGGCAGGGCGACGGTCGGTGCTGTCGCGGCGCAGGTAGGGATGGGTTTCAAAAAAGGCGGGATGGGCGCGGCTGGGGCGACCGGGATCCGGATTGCCGTTGCGGCGGTGGTTGAAGCGGGCGGCCAGGTAACCCACCAACTCGTTGAAACTTTTGCGGTCTTGAAATCTGGCTTCGCTGCCATCCCCAAAATAGGCTCTCACCAGGGGATGGGTTTTGTGTTGCGCCAGCCAATCCAGCCAGGGGGTGCGTTCGATGGGATCCCGCAACAGGCCGTAGCGCAGTTCCAGCAGCCGAAAGGCGGATCCCACGGCGCAGGCGTTAGCGGTGAGGGTTTCTTCGGTGTAGCGCCGCTCGATGGCCTCACAGAGATCGTCCACATGGGCCGCCGGGCAAAAGGCCAGGAGATTGCCCCCGGTGGAGTAGATGATGAGCTCCGGGATCAGGGCTTGCGCCAAAGCCGGGTAGTGCTGCTGCAGCCAAGGCCGGATCTGCTCGGCCACATAGGCCCTCAGCTCTGCTTGAGACTCTTTCCCCAAACCTTCCCATCCCAGGTAGGTTTGCTCGGGATCCCCGAAAAAGGCGGGCAGATCCACCAGGTTAATGCGATCCAACAAAGCGGAGGCCCCGCGGATTTCCGACAGCTTGGCCGACTCGAAGACATAGCTCTTGATCTTGGTGGCCCCCCCGTAAACCAAGCCGATGCGGGTTGTCTGCTGCCACAGCTCCGGGTAGCGGGATTGCAGCTCCGCCGGGGTTCTGGGAAAGGTCTTCGCCGCCATGCTCTCCTGAAATTGGCGCACCTGAGCCAAAATGGGCCGTAGCTCTTCTGGGATCCCGGCCTCGTTGTCGGCGCGAACGGCGGCCCGCATCTGCTGCAAGGTCTCCAGGGCAAACTGGGGATCCCGCTGTTCTCCCCACGCCAGGCACCAGGCCAAGGCAACAGGAACGGGAGAGGGAGCAGAAGTAGGGGTCATGAGCAGCACCTGCGAAATGCGAAAAAGGAAGACAAGTCTTGGACAGGGCTTCCATCGGCTGCGACGGACAGATCCCTAAAGGCTGGGGGCAATTGGCCTCGATTTTTAATCCTTCGCGGAAGACCAAAGCCCTTCAAAAAAGGGTTTGCCGGTTGGGTGGGTAACCAATCGAATCAAGCCGAGAGATGCCATTGAGGTTACCGATTGTTTCAGCCATATCCGATAAACGCTCTCGCCTCATGGTTTTCAGTCCTCTAGCTTGCTAGCAGTATAGATCGAGTGCGATGGGTTGCAGACGATTTCAAGGCTTTCTTCAGATTGTGAGATTTTTTCTGCCTGTACAACGGGCAATTCGAGAGTAAACCCAATAAGAAGGGATCCCTTCTAAAATTTTCTCAATGGAAAGTTGGGTTTTGTGTTGATTGTTGCTGTGGACTGGGAATGGGCTGTGCCTATGCTGAGTTTCTCAGAGCCATCTGCTGATAGAGAAGCGAACGGCAAGTGGCCGACGGGATCCGAGTTGGTGGGGATCACCTTGGAAGTTCAGGCTCCTCGGTCTTACCTGCTGGATCCCCACTATGCCAAAGGGCTGCACGCCTGGTTCTTGAGCCAGGTGCAAGAGACAGACCCGCAGCTATCGGCCTATTTGCACGATGGAGAATCGGAGAAACCTTTTACCCTCTCCCGGCTGATGGGGCCGTTCCGCGAGCAGGGGGGGCGACCGCTGATCCCGCCTCATCTCCCCTTCCGCTGGTGGATCACCGGCCTCAACCCGCCGGTGGTGGAGTGGCTGCGAGGGTGGTGCCAACGGCTGCCCACCTGGCTGGAATTGCGGGGATCCCCGCTGCAGATCCTGGGATGGCAGATCTCGATCCCCCCGCGCACCTATCGTCAACTGTTGGAGCAGCCTCTTTCCCCCCGCTCCTGGAGCCTTTCCTTCGTCTCGCCCACCAGCTTTCGCCACCGGGGCCACCATCTGCCGCTGCCGATCCCTCGCAACCTGTTCCACAGCTATCTGCGCCGTTGGAACGATTTTTCCGGTCTGCCCATCGAGGCGGAGCCTTTTCTGGATTGGGTGGATGGGGAAGTGATCATCCAGCGGCACCGTCTGGAATCGGTCAAAACCACCGCAGGTCGCCAGGGATCCGTGACGGGATTCATCGGCTGTGTGCAGTTGGCTGTCTCCTCCCGTGCGCCTGAGCTGTTGCAGCAGCAGCTCCAAGCCCTGATCCACCTTGCCCCCTACTGCGGCACCGGCCACAAAACCCCCTTTGGGCTAGGGCAAACCCGCCTGGGTTGGTTGGCCGAAGAGCTACCCGCCTCCCCTGTCCCTTCCCGGGAAGAGCAGGTGGCCCAGCGGATCGAGGAGCTGAGCGCCCTCTTTCTCAGCCAGCGGCAACGACAAGGGGGATCCCGCGCCGAAAAAACTGCCCAACTGTGGGCGACGATCCTGGCCCGCCGCGAAGGTGGAGAGAGCTTACAACAGATCGCCGCTGATTTGGAGATGCCCTACGAGACGGTGAAGACCTATGCCAAGCTGGCCCGCCGCTCTCTCCAGTCTGGATCCCAGGACTACTCGTCGAGCAGTCTTCCCTAGATGACTTGAGGTACTTTGTTGAGCCTGATACATTCACGCTGGACTCTCCTGAACATGGTTCAGGAAAGAAGCGATCGCATCCTGCCTATCTCTGTTCGCGTCAGCGGGACGGAGTCCAAGCAGGAAGGCGGTATCCCGCAAAGCCCTGAGGAATACCCCCCGAGCGCTTTCCCCCTTCACTTCCCGGCAACCGTTGCGGTGGACTCAAGGATCAGGGGGAAACTTGGTCTACTATATCCCTCTCAATGACTTTTGCCAAACCGCCTAAAGCTCAGTAAATTCAGCAAAGTTCAGGGTTTTGGGGGTTAGAGGCATGCTCTTGCAGGGAGAAGGTAGAGATCAACCTCACTTCTCTTTGCTCATTACTCGCTTCTCTCTAGTTTCCGTCCCCTTGCGGGGAAAAGGTAGGGATCAACAATACGAGCGAATTGACTGCGATATTCCTCACTACTATGGTTTCCGTCCCCTTGCGGGGAAAAGGTAGGGATCAACAAGCCTTGACGAGCAAGGACTGCTCCTACCGTTCTAAGCACAAGTTTCCGTCCCCTTGCAGGGAAAAGGTAGGGATCAACGGGAGAAGCTCCGGGCAATGCTGCAGTACCGAGCTGCGTTTCCGTCCCCTTGCGGGGAAAAGGTAGGGATCAACCTCAGATGATGGGGGTACGGACATCATCTTCTACGACGTTTCCGTCCCCTTGCGGGGAAAAGGTAGGGATCAACAGATCAGGCAGTGATGGAGCAGTTCGAAGAATTCGAGTTTCCGTCCCCTTGCGGGGAAAAGGTAGGGATCAACACGGAGGCTGGCTTTCACAGCTCTTGGATCCCGTGGTGTTTCCGTCCCCTTGCGGGGAAAAGGTAGGGATCAACCAGGTCTTGACAGCGAGGGGCGGAGTCCCAGCGTCGGGTTTCCGTCCCCTTGCGGGGAAAAGGTAGGGATCAACAATACGAGCGAATTGACTGCGATATTCCTCACTACTATGGTTTCCGTCCCCTTGCGGGGAAAAGGTAGGGATCAACGTTGGGTCCGGCTGACTAACCGGTGCCCACTGCTAGTTTCCGTCCCCTTGCGGGGAAAAGGTAGGGATCAACGGCTGATAGACCACATGGACTGGTCTATCCGTACGCGTTTCCGTCCCCTTGCGGGGAAAAGGTAGGGATCAACTCCTGGGTGTTGTTTTACCCCTGTAAAGGGAGGATAATATGAAGTTGTTTCCGTCCCCTTGCGGGGAAAAGGTAGGGATCAACCTGGGTGTTCTTTATCCCGATTAAAGGGAGGAGTTTGTGTTTCCGTCCCCTTGCGGGGAAAAGGTAGGGATCAACAAATCATCCGTGGTCAGACAAAAGTATTGAAACTGACGTTTCCGTCCCCTTGCGGGGAAAAGGTAGGGATCAACGTTCCGGACACCGTATCAGAGAAGATCCCCGAGTGGGTGTTTCCGTCCCCTTGCGGGGAAAAGGTAGGGATCAACAAAGCCATTCGGGGGAGTAGCAAGTTCAAAGACCTGGTCCCGTTTCCGTCCCCTTGCGGGGAAAAGGTAGGGATCAACATCTAGGTAGACGCTATCACATTGAGAATTTTGACAACGTACTACGTTTCCGTCCCCTTGCGGGGAAAAGGTAGGGATCAACAGTTTGAGTTAAATCACCCAACACCAACCACCACCCCGTTTCCGTCCCCTTGCGGGGAAAAGGTAGGGATCAACACAGAGGAAATGGCACAGCGGAAAGCTGTTGTCAAAAAGTTTCCGTCCCCTTGCGGGGAAAAGGTAGGGATCAACTTTTCTGCGCCCTGTTTCGGGGCGTTACGCGTTGAAAACAGTTTCCGTCCCCTTGCGGGGAAAAGGTAGGGATCAACATGACGGGTGGTTGAATCTGGCTAACCTCGCCCTTAACGGGGTTTCCGTCCCCTTGCGGGGAAAAGGTAGGGATCAACCAATGACCCAACGGTAGCCTACGTTCTGTTTGAGTCCCAAGGTTTCCGTCCCCTTGCGGGGAAAAGGTAGGGATCAACATGATTATGGCTACACTAACACACCGCGCAAAACGCCGGTTTCCGTCCCCTTGCGGGGAAAAGGTAGGGATCAACCCTACCCTCGGAAAAGCCTGAATTCATGAGGTTTTCAAGGTGCGTTCGCGAGGGAGTACGGAGATTCCTCGACACAGATATTAACATTGTCCTCGCGGCCAAGCGCAAGCGGGGAAATTGAGCTTGCTACGGCCATTATGTCACGTTTTTGGGCCAATCGGGGCAAAAGATCTAAAGTTTCCCTTAAAATCTTGTGCCGGCAGAGTCAGGCTGGTGATGGCTCGCCCCGACAGATCGCGCACAAAACTTTACAATTTCGGCCCGGTGGAGAGCCTCAGAAGATCAGGTAGTCCGGCGGCTCATAGGGGGGAGGCCCCCCGAAGACTTTGGCCTGCTTCTTGGCCGCGGCATCCAAAGGGTAGGCCCGCAGGCTATCTTCCTGGAGGTTGAGCAGAGGCAGCCACGACTTTTCCAGCTTCTCTTCCAGCTCGGCAGTGTCCAGGGGGCATTCAAAAACGGAGTATTGCACTCGCTGGCAGCACTGCTCCAGGCGTTTGGCCAACTGGTGTCGGCGCTTATCGTCCACCACGTCGTAGCAAACCAACCACAGCATCAGCGCAGCTCCATTGCTTCGTACTCCAGGTTGCCGCTCACCAGGCAACGGCTCAGCCGGCGGGCTTGCTCCAGCACAATTTGACTGAGGGGCAGGCGGCGAGATTGGGGAGGATAGAGCAATGGCTCGCGGAAGCGGCGTTCCAGCTCTCCCAAAAACAGTTTTTTGGCCAGGGATCCCAGCCATACGCCTGTTCCATCCGGCGACGGCTCAAAGTCTTCCGGGGTGAGCAAGCCGGCCTTGACAAGCTGGAGCACGGCCCAATCCACCACCAAGGGCCGAAACTCTTCCATCAAATCCAGCACCAGGTTGGGGCGATAGGGCAAATTGGCGTGGAAAAAGCCCAGGTAGGGATCCAAGCCGGCCATCACGGCCGCCGAGAACACTCTTGCCAGCAGCACCCCGTAGCCCCAACTGAGCAGAGCGTTGATCGGGTCGAGCGGCGGCTGTCGGTTGCGGCCAGTGAAGTTCCACTCAGGCGGAAAGCAATGTTGCAGGGATTGGTAGTAGGTGCGGGCGCAAATGCCCTCCAGGCCCATCAGCGCTTCTCGATCCGGAGGAGTGGTGGAGCGATCCAACTGTTGCAGGTAGGCGGCGATAACATCAATACCCTCCTGTAAGGGGGCAATTTGGCCGCGGGTAGCCCGGTTGTGCAGTTGTAGAATTGCCCGCTGGTTGCGAATTTTGCCCCGCACAATCACCTTGGCCCACCTCAGCCCCCAAGGGGAATAGGCCCGCTGATATTGGGCCAGACGCATCTCAGGGTTGGTGGAAAAGGATCCCTGCAGGCGACCGCGAAAACCGCCATCCGCACGCAAAAAAATGGTTTCGATGCCTCGATCCAGCAGTTGGGCCAAAGCTGCGCTGGTCAATTGGATCCCGGGCAACACCACCACCAGCTCCACCTCCGCAAGGCGGCAAAGCTGCTCTTGACCACGGCGGCGAATGAGCAGGGTTTGGTTTTGGCAGTGAACCACAGTCCCCGGCTCGGTTAGGTAGAGGGTGGTCATGGGCAGGAAGGTCAAGAAAGCTTCAGGTCGGGGCGATAAAACTGCAGCTCTGCCTGGGCTTCCCGAGCCATCTGTTCCCGGTAGGCCAGGGGAGCGATGACCTCGCCGTTGGGCCGCCAATCCCGCAGGCGCATGGTGAAATTGGTATCTCCCACCCGTACCCAGGCGCGGAAGTACCGGTCGCTGGTTGGTCTTTGCCGGACAATGTTCAAAATCTGTTCGCGCTCCCGCGCATCCGCCACTGCCTGCTGCACCAAAGCCGGGATCCGCTCGTAGGCAATGGGCTGGAAGGTGGGATGTCGCACTGTGCTTTCCACATAGCGACGGGCAAACTCCGGGGAAAATCGAAGGATCAACAATGCCTTGGGCAAGTAAAAATCGGATCCCCAGGCTTCTTCCCATGCTGCTTGGACTTCCTCTGGGCTGGGCAGCTTCTTTTGCCGTTTGCGGATTGCCAGCTCTGGCGGAATGGAAGGAGCGTCCCAGGGAATCACCGCCAGGCGCTCAGACTGGATCCGATCTAAGCGGAAATTGTGCCAGCCCAGGGATCCTTCGGGGGTGGGAAGCTGGCCAAAGGCTGCCAAATACTTGGCGCGGCGGGCATAGAACAAACAGACTGGGTAAGTGAGAACGTGTCGGATCCCATGTTGGCGGGTGGCGTAGTCAAAACCGATCACCCCTGCTTCTGGGTTGGCCCAAAGGGCTTCTAGCTGGCTTTGATATTCATCCACCCGTTCTTGCTGTTCGTCCGAGAGGATGTACTCAAACCACACAAACAGCCGCCGCTGCGAGTGCTGATCGCGCCAGCGGGACGGAGTCCTTTGGTTGGCCCAGATTTCATCCAGCAAAACCTGGACATCTGGATGCACAAAGGCCACATCGCTGAGGATGTGATAAATCTGCTCAAGCTGCTTGCCCGATAGAGTCCAAGTGGATGAAGGTGCCGGCAACTGGGGATGAGCCCCTGGGGCGCAGCAGCGGAAGTTGTCTCTTCGCTTGGGGTTGGCCTGAATTTGCTGCAGCCAACCCTGGGCGGCCAGGTAGTCCAGCTCTTTGCGCAGGGTGCGGTGGGTCTTGTGAAAGGGTCGGGCAGATAGCAGCGCTTCCAGATCCGGAACTTCTACTTTTAAGGCGGCCAATAGGTTGGGATCCTTCAGCCAAAACCTCAAGGGTTTCCAGCAAATGCAGTCAACATCAGGACAGGGTGAAGGGATCCCTTGTGCCAGATCCTGCTTGGGGTGCCGTGGTGAGAGCAAGCGATCCCGGATGTGGGTGTAGCCAAAGGTTTCCGGCAGGTCTGGCCAGCGGTTTTCGCCATAGAGGCAGTGGAGCAGTACCCACAGGCGCACGGCCCGCTCCAGGCGCTCGGCCAACTGACCGCCCGCTAACCAACGCAACACTTCCACCGTCAAAGGCAGCTCAAATCCGCTCATCCGACAGTTCCCTCGGTTCTTAGGTCAACCAGTTGATGGCACTCCAGGCCAGGGGTTTTCTTGGAGCAAGGCGCAAGTGAGAGCCTGACCACTCTGACATGAGTTGGAACCTTCCACTTCCAATCTCTTCCATACTGAAGTCAACCTGTCTCGTCAAATCTGCCCATGGCTGCTGTGGCACTGCATTTGCTTTCCGGCTGTCTGGCCGCTCGCGCCAGCGGGACGGAGTCCTTTCGCGCCAGCGGGACGGAGTCCTTGGACCCTCGAAGATCCCATTCTTCGGAACTGTCTTTTCAGGTCATCGAAATTGAGCTGACCCGACCGGATCGCCTGGTTTTTCCAGAGGATTTGGCTCAGCTTCAGCTGCCTGCCGGGATCAATGCCCAGCTGGGGGTGGTTCTGACGGGGCGGGCCCCCATTTGGCTGTATGGCTGGCTGGTGCATGAGTGCCACTTCACCCGTTGGGTGGCCTGTTATGACCCACGCTTGGGCGCGGTGGTGGTCTCCAGCCATACCCCCGAAGTGCGGGTGGGCCAGGTCATCCCCTGGGTGCAGGGAAGGCCGGGCAAGGCCTACGGCCCGCTGACGCGAACAGAATTGGCAGCGGCGGTGATGGTGGTGGGCCCCCCCGACAGTGGCAAAAGCCGTCTTGCCCGCGCCCTCTTCGAAGCTCTGCTGCCGGAGCATCCCGATATTTATCTGCAACGGGCCCATTGGGATGGGGAAGGCAATTGGACTTTAGACTTGCCACCAGAAGAGGCGAAGATCCTCAAGCACCAGTACCGGGGCTCTTTTACCCCCGAATTTTTCAGCTTCCATGCCCAGGCCATTCTGGCTTTGCGCCGGCAAAAGAGTTTGGTGATTGTGGATGTGGGCGGCAAGGTGGATCCGCAAAAGCAGCCGATCCTGGAAGCCTGCTCCCACTACCTGGTGGTCAGCCGGGATCCCGAGGCTATCCCTCTCTGGCACGAGTTTTGTCGAGACCGGGGCAATTTGCGCTGTGTGGCCATCCTGCACACCTCGCCCGGCCCTCCTCAAGTGCTCAAAGACTCACCTGAGTTGGAAATTCGCTGGGATCCCAACTCTCCTCCCCCCGCGGAGCTGCTGCGGGCGGTGCGCCGCCTCATTCACTAGAGCTGCAGGTTCAGAATTGGAGGGGCGGGTCAGCATATATCGCATCCCGGACGCTGGCCGTTTTGGACGAGCGGTTGCACGGCGTTGTGTGCGAGTTCCAAGAGAGGTTTGCGGATCGCCTGACCAGGGGCTGCACCTGATGGCCAAGGTGTGTGGTTTTTGGGTTTTGGGTTGCCTTGTCGCCCTCTCGCTCCGTCAACTGCTCCAGGTTGGATTTACCGGTAAGCCGCCTCTGGGTTGGCTTCATGGCCGTAGAGATAGCTGAGAACCGAGTTGCGCAGGCGGTAGTACTGCGGATCTTCAAGAATCCGCTCGCGATCCCGAGGGCGCGGGAAGGGGATGGTCACGATCTGCCCGATGGTGGCTGCAGGGCCATTGGTCAAAGGACTCCGTCCCGCTGGCGCGAAAGGACTCCGTCCCGCTGGCGCGATCAGCACCAGGCGGTCGGCCAAGAACAGCGCCTCATCAATGTCGTGGGTAATCATCAAAACCGTGCAGCGATGTTCATCCCAAATGCGCAACAGCTCCTCTTGAAGCTCCTCTTTGGTAATGGCATCCAAGGCCCCGAAGGGTTCATCCAAAATCAGCACTTCTGGACGGATGGCCAACGCACGAGCAATGGCTACCCGCTGTTTCATCCCTCCCGAAATTTGCGAGGGATATTTCTGAGCGGCTTCCCCCAGCCCCACCAAATCCAAATGTTCTTCCACAATTTGATGCTTTTCCGACTGGCTCTTTTGGGGAAATACCGACCGAACGGCCAAATAAACATTTTCATAAACCGTGAGCCAAGGCAACAGGGCATACCCTTGAAACACTACCATGCGCTCCGGGCCAGGAGCTGTAATCGGCTGCCCTTTCAGCTTCACCGAGCCACTGGTGGGCTGGGCAAATCCGGAAACCATATTCAGCAGGGTGGTTTTGCCACAGCCGGAATGCCCAACCAAGCAGACAAACTCTCCCTCGTTCACACTGAGGTTGATATCTCGCAAGACGGGATAATCCCCCTTGGGAGTTGAGTAGGTCTTGCTGACATTCTCAAGGCTTAGGTAGGGTTCTGCGGCTACGTTCGCTGGGGTAGAGGTTGTCAAGAGGGCAGTCATCGTAGGGTGCTCCAACTCATGATTTTCTCACAACGGGGAATGTGCTTTTGCAAGGGCGCCCAAGTGGGTATCTAGAGCAACACAGGACGACGATCTAAGGCAACCTCGGCTACATAAATATCGTGCTTAATCGCCAAACTGTTGAGGTAGGCCAGGGGATCCTCACCATTAAAGGGGATCCCGTCGAACAACTGAATGGGCTGCCGCTGGTAAGACACATCCAGCCCCAGCTCGCGGGCTGCCGTACTGAATACCCCCACCTGACATACCCGCTCCACGATCTCCACCCAGTTGCGAGGGAAGGGCAGATCCCCCCAGCGGGCCATTTGGGTCATCATCCACAGATGCTCGGTGCGGCTGGGACGGTTGCCGGCTCCCAGAAAGAAGCGGTGGTGGGCATATTCCCGCATCGGCCTGTCCAAGTCACAGATCAGACGCTGGGGATCCCCCAGATGAATGTAGGATGGGTCGGTGCTCAGGTAGGCGCGGCGGCTGAGCAGCTCGCGAATCTCGTCGTGATGGGCCGGGTCTTCACAGTAGCGGCAGGCTTCCAACAGCGCTTTGACCAAGGCAATGTGGGTGTTGGGGTAGGCTCTGGCCCAATCTTCTCGCACCCCCAACACTTTGCCGGGATGGCCCAGCCAAATCTCCAGATCTGTAGCCACCGTAAAGCCACTGCCCTCTAAGGCTGCCCGCAAATTCCAGGGCTCTCCCACACAGTACCCATCGATGTTGCCGGCTGTCAGGTTGGCCACCATCTGGGCCGGAGGCAGCGTTTTCAGTACCACATCGTGATCCGGGTGGATCCCGCCGGCTGCCAGCCAATAGCGCAACAGCAAATTGTGCATAGAGCTGGGATGCACCACCCCAAAGGTAAGCCGACGGCTGGGACTATCCAGAATGTAAGCCTTCAACTGGCTGAGGGTGTGGATCCCTTGCTCATAGAACCGCTTGTGCAAGGTGATAGCATTGCCGTTGCGGGTCAAGGTGAGGGCCGTAACCACCGGCTGAGGCGGGTTATCCCCTCCGCCCAAAGACATCCACACCGGCATACCGGCGGGCATTTGGGCCGCATCCAGATAACCTCCCTGAATGTCGTCTTGGATCCCTCGCCAACTGGTTTCCCGCACCAAATTCACTTCTTCCAAGCCGTGTTTGGCAAAAAACCCTTTTTCTTTAGCTACAGCCAAGGGAGCACAGGCAGTGAGGGGCACAAAGCCAATCTCCAGGTTGATCTTTTCCAAGCCATGCTTGGCCACCACAGTGCTGCGGCGAGCACGCCATTGCTTGATGCGTTTTTGTTGGTTCAAAAAGTAGATGATCTCGCTGCGGTAGCTGTAGTAGCTGGGATGGTTGACCACCTCCAGCCGACGGCGGGGCCGAGGAATGTCAATGGTCAAAATGTTCCCAATTCGGGATCCCGGCCCGTTGGTGAGCATGACCACACGATCTGACAGAAGAACCGCTTCGTCCACATCGTGGGTGACCATGAGGGTGGTCATCTGATGTTCTTCACAGATGCGAATTAACTGCTCTTGCAAGTTCCCGCGCGTGAGCGCATCCAAAGCGCCAAATGGCTCATCCAACAACAACACTTTGGGCCGCAAAGCCAGGGCACGGGCAATGGCCACCCGCTGCTTCATACCCCCGGACAATTGGGCTGGGAGCTTATCTGCTGCGTGGCGCAAGCCCACCAGATCAATGTGCTCTTCCACGATCTGCTGACGCTCGGCTGGAGAATGGTTTTTAAGAACGGCATTCACCGCTAGCGCAATGTTTTGCCGAACCGTTAGCCAAGGCAAAAGCGAGTAATGCTGAAACACCACCATGCGATCGGGGCCGGGAGCGGTGATGGTATGCCCATCCAAAGCCACGATCCCCCCCGTAGGCAAAGACAGCCCCGCCACCATGTTCAATAGGGTGGATTTGCCACAGCCGGAGTGGCCGATTAAGGAGACAAACTCCCCTCGATGGATTTGCAGATCGATCCCTTTCAGAGCAAGGTATTCCTGCCCTCCGGACAGAGGAAAAGATTTTTCCACCTGCTCCACACTGACCAATACAGACACAGAAAACCTCCCAACCTATCACCCGTCTAGCCTCAAACCAACCACATACTGACAACACATCCAACACATCATTGATTGGCTATCTTGTTTTGCAAAACAGACATCAGGCGATCCAAAAGCAATCCCACCGCTCCAATGTAGATGACGGCAACGATGATTTCCGTAACGTAGTTCTGCTGGTAGGCATCCCAGATGAAAAAGCCGATCCCCGGCACACCCGACATCACAATCTCTGCGGCAATAATGGCCAGCCAAGACAGGCCAATACCAATGCGCAGACCTGTGAACATGTAGGGCAGGGCTGAGGGCAGCAACACCTTAAAAAAGAAGTCCACTTTGGAGAGCTTGAGCACTTTGGAGACGTTGATGTAGTCTTCCGGGATCTGTCTCACCCCCACAGCCGTGTTGATGAGAATGGGCCAAATTGAGGTAATAAAAATAACGAACAGGGCAGCCGGCTCATTGCGTTGCAAAGCAGCCAAGGAAATGGGCACCCAAGCCAAGGGAGCTACCATGCGCAAAAATTGGAAAATGGGATCCAAAGCTCGGTTGATCCACACACTGCTTCCCACCAAAATGCCCAACGTGATGCCCACCAAAGCGGCACTGCAATAGCCGATGGCCACCCTTTGTAAGCTGGCCAAGGTTTGGCGCAGCAGCCCTTGGTCGAGGTCGCTGTTGCGATACAAAGGATGCAGGATCAGGTACCGGCTGCGCTCATCCATCCACACATCCCAGGGCCCCGGCAGCCGAATAAGGTTGGCACTGGCCAAGAGCTGCCAGATGAGCAGGAATCCAACAATGCCCACCACAGGGGGGAGAATCTGATCTCGGTACTTCGCCAAATCGAGCTTCGCCGTTGCAGATTTTGCCGGAGAAGAAAGTGTTGTCGTCATAGCTCCTAGAGGAGGATAGGGTTTTACAAGGTTCTCTGGTGTTGCGCTTTTGGAACGCCCCGATCGAGGGGTTCTACACCGTGTTGGAGACAGAGCATGAGCTTGGATCGGCCTTGCCTTTTCCTTGGATGGGCAAACACAGGGATTGCAAACTCAACAAAACTCTCACGACAATCAGAAAGCTCAGCGCCCCCACGGCTATCGAGAGAATGAGCTTGTCCCAGCGGGGCTGGGCCGGCCTCTCAAAAGGAGGATCCCTGAAGAGTTCGCGCGGAACGTGAAGTAGAGCCAACATAGCCGATCCTCAACATAGCATTCAAAGTTATTCAAAAAGTGCGAGGCTCATAGCATCCATCAACTTTCCATCGTTTGGGCAGAAAGCTCGGCACCGCTTTTTTCGACCTCGTGGGATCCCACAGGTAGGCAGGATCCCTGTCGCGCGAGAGATTCGAACAAGGAAACGGTAAGCCATGGACTTCCTGCGAAAGAAGGTGAGGAACTTGGCCCAATCAAGCTATTCAGCTAGACCCTTTTGATTTTCAGGCTGTTCAGGTAAGCCTGCGGATCCTGTGGGTCAAACACCACACCGTCAAAGAAACGCTCTGTTCCCCGCGAGGTGTTGTTGGGGATGTTCTTCACCCCCAGTGCCTGGGCGGCCTCACGCCAGAGATCTTCACGGTTCACTTCATCCACCAGACGACGGGCAGTATCCAGATCGGGAAGGAAGCGAGCGTGGAAGCCCCAACGCAAGGATTCCGTCAGGAACCAAAGGTCATGGCTCTTATAGGGGTAAGAGACGCTGCCCCGGCCATCTTCCCAGTACAAGGGCCCGGCATTGAAATCTTGAACAGCTGGCTTGCCGTCTCCCAATTCGTAGTTGCCTTGAAAGGGAGGGGTGAGAACTTCAACCGGCACATTCAGGTAGGCACGCCCTGAGAGAATGCGTGTCAGTTCTTCTCGGTTGGCCGGATCGTCGCACCATTGCTGCGCTTCCATCACCGCCATCAAAGTGGCTTGTGTGGCCCTGGGGTTTTGCTCTACCCAATCGGCGCGAATGGCCAGATACTCTTCGGGATGAAAGGGCCATATTTGTTGGGTTAGAGCCGCCATAAACCCGATCCCATCGGCCACAATCCGGTAGGGCCAGGGATCCCCGGTGCTAAAAGCATCCATGGTGCCATTGCGCATTCCCTGCACCGTTTCGGCAGAGGGAACCGCCAACAGGTCGATGTCTTGATCCGGATCTACCCCCCCAGCAGCAAACCAGTAACGGATCCAAAAATCTTGATTGACGTTGGGGAAGGTATGAGCGGCCTTGAATTTGCGTCCGTTGCTGGCGCTGAAATTTTTGATGTAGTCTGCAGCTCCAGAAACATCTAGCCCCAAACCCTTGCCAGCATGCATTCCGGCAATGGCAATCCCGTTGCCTTGGGTGATCAGCTGACACAGAACTGCCATGCGCACCGGCTGATTGTTGGTGATGGCGCCAATGTGGATCATGTGAGGCATCGGCATCTGCCACTGGCCACCGTCGATTCCCCCACCCGCTGAGCCGATGACCACGTTGTCACGGGCTGCCGGCCAACTGGCCTGCTTCAACACCTCTACACCGGTCATGCCGTGCTTGTCGAAAAAGCCCTTCTCCTTGGCGATGATCAGGGGGGCAGACTCCACAATCGGTATAAAGCCTAACCTGAGATTGGGGGTTTCTGGGCCGCTGGCCTGGGCAACCCAGTAGCCTGTGCTGGCCCGTGCTAAGCTGCCACTCACGAGTCCACCCACGGTGGCCGCACCCGCAGACAGCAAAAAGTTACGACGTGACGTCATGCTCACCTCATCGAAAGGATATGTGAAGGCAAGATGGAAGCTTTCCAGTTCAAGTCGCCTGACCCATGGATTTCCTTCGTGAAATCTCAAGAAATCCTTAAATCTCAGCTTGGTTGATATCCTAAGGGCAAATAAATATAGAAACAATACAATTATTATTTTGGTAAGCATAGACTTCCGTTTATCATTGTTGCGATGGCTTAGGTCTCAATGGCGTTTCCTCCAACGGCGGCTTGCTCTGGGCAAAACAACTCAACAGATTGGGGATCCCTGCCCCATGCCGGCTACCACTGGGATGGCTGCACAGAGCGGTTTTTTGAGGGTTGGTATAGCCGGGTAACGTTGCCCGGGGATCCGCCCATCAGCTTTGCCTTCATGTACGCCATCGATCCCAAGCGCGGGGGCATGGCGCAGGTGTTGGGGCCGGAGGAGGAGTTGCATTGGCGCACCTTCCCCAATCCCCGCCGCTTTTGGGCCAGCTCAACCCATCTGGCCTTGGGGCACTCAGGGATCCCAGACCCTGGCTGTCGCGGCCTTCAGGATCCCTTCACCTTCTTCCAGCGCACCGCCAGCGGCTACCAATACACCGCCCACCTCAACCAGGGGATTTTGCCGGATCCTGTCAGAGGCGAGGCCATCCGCTGGCTCTATCGCATTCAACTCTGCTCTGCCTACGGGATCCCGCCGCGGGCCACCATGGGAGCCTGGTCTTATCTGCCCATCTTCGAGCCGGGCTGGCAGATCCTGATGAGCCACGGCCTGGCCAGCGGCTGGGTGGAGTGGCGGGGCAGGCGCTTCGAATTCGAGCAGGCCCCCGCCTACGCCGAAAAAAACTGGGGACAAAGCTTCCCTCGCCGCTGGTTTTGGATCCAGTGCAACGCCTTTCCCAACCATTCCGGCCTCAGCCTCACCTGCGCCGGAGCCGAGCGGCAGGTGCTCACCCGCCCCGAAGAAGTCGCCCTGATCAGCCTGCACGGCGGGGGATCCCAGCCTCTTTTGGAGTGGCGGCCCGGCCAAGCTCGGCTAACCTGGCAGGTGGATCCCTGGGGATCCTGGCGAATCTGGGGAGAAAGTGCCCTCTGGTGTATTCGGCTGGAAGGGCACACGGGACGGCCTGGCCAAACTGTATTCACTCCTGGCCCAGAAGGGATGCAGCGCAACTGTCGGGATACCCTATCAGGGCATCTGCACCTACAGCTTTGGCAGCGCAACGGCCAAGTCTGGACGCCGGTGCTCACGGCCACCAGCTCCCAAGCCGGCCTGGAAGTGGGGGGAGAAGTTCCGCGACCTTGGCAAGGGCAATGTTAACGCTGGCGGATATCTACACCCCCGCTGGACTTTCCAAAGAACGCTCTTGTGCTAGAATGCCTAAGCCACATTGATAGATGTCCATCTCTGTCTCTGGATAGTACTGGATAGTATCTGAGTAACTATGGACAGATAGTATGGACAGACAGTCAACCGTGGTTGGCCCGCCCCTCTTGCGCCTGTAGCTCAGTGGACTAGAGCACGTGGCTACGGACCACGGTGTCGGGAGTTCAAATCTCTCCAGGCGCGTTTTGGCCCCAGACAGCTTCCGTCTGGGGTATTTACCGTCCCTTGGTTTCGCCTGAACTTGTGCTAGGATTACCCCTATCAAGTCCGCCTTGATGCAGGCGTAGGGAGCCCGAGGATCATGTTTGAACGCTTTACAGAAAAAGCCATCAAGGTGATCATGCTGGCCCAAGAAGAAGCCAGACGGTTAGGTCACAATTTCGTTGGCACCGAGCAAATTTTGTTGGGGTTAATCGGCGAGGGCACTGGGGTCGCCGCCAAAGTTCTCAAGTCCATGGGAGTGAACTTGAAGGACGCCCGCATTGAAGTCGAGAAAATTATCGGTCGGGGATCCGGTTTTGTGGCCGTCGAGATCCCTTTCACTCCCCGCGCCAAGCGAGTGCTGGAACTCTCCCTAGAAGAGGCCCGCCAGCTCGGCCACAACTACATTGGCACTGAGCACCTGCTCCTGGGCCTGATCCGAGAAGGGGAGGGAGTAGCGGCCCGCGTCTTGGAAAACCTGGGGGTGGATCTCTCCAAGGTGCGCACCCAGGTGATCCGCATGTTGGGCGAGACTGCCGAAGTGACGGCAGGGGGGGGATCCTCCAGTCGCACCAAAACGCCCACCCTGGACGAATTCGGCTCCAACCTCACCCAACTGGCCCAGGAGGGCAAGCTGGATCCGGTGGTCGGTCGGACGCGGGAGATCGAGCGGGTGATCCAGATCCTGGGCCGCCGCACCAAGAACAACCCCGTCCTCATTGGCGAGCCGGGGGTAGGCAAAACCGCCATCGCCGAGGGTTTGGCCCAGCGCATTGTGCAGGGGGATGTGCCCGATATTTTGGCCGACAAGCGGGTGATCAGCCTGGATATTGGCTTGCTGGTGGCCGGCACCAAGTACCGCGGCGAGTTTGAAGAGCGCCTCAAGAAAATCATGGATGAGATCCGCAATGCCGGCAACATCATCCTGGTCATCGACGAGGTGCATACCCTGATCGGGGCCGGGGCTGCGGAAGGGGCGATTGATGCCGCCAACATCCTCAAGCCTGCTTTGGCCCGCGGCGAGCTGCAGTGCATCGGCGCCACCACCCTGGATGAGTACCGCAAGCACATCGAACGGGATGCCGCCCTGGAGCGTCGCTTCCAGCCCATCATGGTGGGCGAGCCGACGGTCTCCGAGACCATCGAGATCCTGTTTGGCCTGCGGGAGCGCTACGAGCAGCACCACAAGCTGAAGATCTCCGATGCGGCCTTGGATGCAGCCGCCAAGCTGGCCGACCAGTACATCTCCGACCGCTTCCTGCCGGATAAGGCCATCGATTTGATCGACGAGGCTGCTTCGCGGGTGCGCCTGATCAACTCTCAACTGCCCCCGGCGGCCCGGGAGCTGGATCAAGAGTTGCGGCGAGTGCTCAAGGAGAAAGACGCTGCGGTGCGGGCCCAGAACTTCGACAAGGCTGGTGAGCTGCGGGATCGGGAGATGGAGATCAAGCAGCAGATCCGCGCCATTGCCGCTGCCAAAAAAGCCGAGGAGAGCAGCCGCAGCGAAATGCCCGAGGTAACCGAAGAGGACGTGGCCCAAGTGGTCAGCGCCTGGACGGGGGTGCCGGTGGCCAAGCTGACCGAGAGCGAGTCAGTGAAGCTGCTGAACATGGAAGAAACCCTGCACCAGCGCATCATCGGCCAAGACGAAGCGGTGCGGGCCATCTCCCGGGCCATCCGCCGCGCTCGGGTGGGGCTGAAAAATCCCAACCGCCCCATCGCCAGCTTCATCTTCTCCGGCCCAACAGGGGTGGGCAAAACCGAGCTGACCAAGGCTTTGGCAGCCTACTTCTTCGGCTCCGAGTCGGCCATGATCCGCCTCGACATGTCGGAATACATGGAGCGGCACACGGTCAGCAAGCTGATCGGATCCCCGCCGGGCTATGTGGGCTACAACGAGGGGGGTCAGCTCACAGAAGCGGTGCGGCGCCGCCCCTACACGGTGGTGCTTTTCGATGAGATCGAGAAGGCGCACCCGGATGTGTTTAACCTATTGCTGCAAATCCTGGAGGATGGCCGCCTGACCGATGCCAAAGGCCGCACGGTGGACTTCAAGAACACCCTGATCGTGATGACCTCTAACATCGGCTCGAAGGTCATCGAGAAGGGCGGCGGCAGCCTCGGCTTCGAGTTCAACACCAACGACGAGGATGCCAACTACAACCGCATCCGCAACCTGGTGAACGAGGAGCTGAAGCAGTACTTCCGTCCGGAGTTCCTCAACCGCGTGGACGAGATCATCGTCTTCCGGCAACTGACCAAGGACGAAGTGAAGCAGATCGCCGACATTCTGCTCAAGGAAGTGTTTGACCGCATGACGGAGAAGAAAATCCGCCTCTCGGTTAGCGATCGCTTCAAAGACTTGGTGGTGGAGGAGGGGTATAACCCCAGCTACGGGGCACGCCCGCTGCGCCGCGCCATCCAACGCTTGCTGGAAGACATCCTGGCGGAAGAGATCCTGACTGGGCATGTCCGGGAGGGATCGGAGGTGCTCATCGATGTGGATGAGGAGCGCAAGCCCAAGGTGCTGGTCACGGAGCCGGAGCGGGTTCTCTTGCCTCAAGGGGCGGAGTAAAGCTGGCTTTGAGAGGTCCTCAGACTGCAAGGGATCCGTTGGGATGCTGCGGATCCCTTGTGGTCCTCAAGTGTTGTTTTTCTGGTGTTTTTCAGTTGAACAGACCCAGGCGTAGGAGATCTCTGGCATGGTGCAATCGACCTACTACTACTATGGCGGCGCTCCGGTTCGTACCCCACCCCCAGATTTGGCTTCGCTGCTGCTGCAGGAGCGCATTGTCTACCTGGGCTTGCCCCTTGCAGAGGAGTCGAATGCCAACGTCACCAAGCTGATCATCGAGCAACTGCTGTATCTGCAGTACGAGGATCGGGAAAAGCCGATCAAGATGTACATCAACTCGACGGGCACCTATAACTACGACACAGCGGCCTTTGCCATTCTGGACACCATGAACTACATCAAGCCGCCTGTGCATACTATCTGCATCGGCAATGCCATTGGGATGGCGGCCATGTTATTGGCAGCAGGAGCCAAAGGATTTCGGGCCAGTCTGCCCAATGCCACGATCGTGCTCCACCAGCCCTATGGGGGCACCCGTGGACAGGCCAGCGACATCGAAATTCGCACCCGCGAGATTCTGACTTTGCGCAACATGATGCTGGAGCAACTGTCCCGCAGCACGGGCCAGCCTATGGAGCGCATCAAGAAGGACACGGAGCGGCTATTTTTCATGACACCAGAGGAAGCCAAAGCCTACGGCCTCATCGATCAGGTGCTGACCAGTTCCAAAGGCGTGCCGAAGTTGGCAGCAGCCAAAAACTAAAGCAGAGGGATCCGTCCATGGTTCAAGTTCCCCTACAGCCTTTAACGGCGGAGGAGTACCTCCACCTCACGGACGGGCTTTATGAAGGACGGGTTGAACCTGAAGACGGGTCCATTCGGGAAGCCGAGGAGCGTATGAACACCCTCATTGAGCTGTTTCTGGTTGCGGAATTGCCCAAGTTTTTGCCCATCCAACGCCTGAGCTTGGGCCAAGTTGAGGTCGAAGTGCCCGCAGCCAAGGCTCGGTTGCGCAATCCAGAGGTGATGGCTTTGCATCCCGCTATGTGAGCTTGCTGGGAAACGGTTGCGGAATCCTTGCCTGCACATGCCCCTGCCGCTGTTGGTGGTGGAAGTCGTTTCCCCCGGAGTAGACAATGAAAAACACGATTATCAAGACAAGCGCAAAGATTACGCTGCCCGTGGGATCCCAGTGGATCCAGCCAAGCAGTCCGTTTCCGCGGTGCGCTGGGTTGGCGGAGAATACGAAGGCGAGGTCAAAACTGGATCTGGACGCATTGTTTCCTCGGTTTTGCCCCAGCTGGATTTGAGCGCGGAAGATATCTTACAAGCGCGTCGTTCTGTGTTTCATACTTTGCCAGGAGAAACTTATGCCGATTGGAGTGCCTCGGGTTCCCTACCGTTTGCCCGGCGAGCCCTATAGCCAGTGGATTAGCCTTGACGATCGCCTGTACCAAGAGCGGATTTTGTTTATCGGCGAGCCCATTGACGATAGCTTGGCCAATACCATCGTGGGGGTGATGCTCTACCTCAACTCGCAGGATCCGCAAAAGGACATTGTGATGTACATCAATTCTCCCGGTGGCTCTGTGACGGCGGGCATGGCCATCTACGACACCATGAACCACATCAAGCCAGATATCGTTACGGTTTGCGTGGGCCAAGCAGCTTCAATGGGAGCCTTTTTGTTGGCTGCTGGCACCAAGGGCAAGCGGTTTGCCCTGCCCCACTCCCGCATCATGCTGCACCAGCCTTCTCTGGGCACGATCCAAGGCCAAGCCAGCGACATTGAAATTCGCGCCCGCGAAACTCTGCGAGTCAAACGACGCATGAACGAGATCTTGGCGCAAACCACCGGCCAACCGCTGGAGAAAATCGAGCGGGATGTGGAGCGAGACTTTTACCTCTCGGCCACGGAAGCTCAGGCTTACGGCATCGTGGATCGGGTGATCCAAGAGCGCTCGGAAGCAATCGCCAGCTAGGATGGCTGGATCCAAAAAATAGCCTGGGCAAGCTCCTGAGTCGGATGTTGAAGAATTGAACCCGCGAGGAATACACCTGGGATCCTTTCATGATCTCACCGTGCCGGTTCTGCGGTGCCGAGAGACGGGCTGAGGTCTTTGGGGTGGCTAGGATTAGGGTGGAGTTAGCCGGGAGATCCGACCAGGTGAACCGACAGCATTGGGCCAGAAGGAGCGGTGGATGGGCCAGTCTGCTGGTGTTCCTGCTGTATCCCCCAGATCAGGCTTTGGCTCTGCCCCCCGCTTCTGAGATCCCTGAGGAGGTGCTGCGGGCGCAGCCAGATTTGCGGGCTCGCTCTCCGGTCGATAATCAGCCCCTCGCCGCCGCCGAGGCTCTGGAACTCCAGGAAGCCTTGGCAGCTCGGCCCGAAACCGGATCCGTCTCCCCCGAGGTGGAACGGCTGATCTTTTTGCTCAGGCTGCGCAAAGGGTTTCGAGATCTGTTTCCCTTCCTGTTTTGAAGGTTCAGACCTGAAGAGGAGCCGGTGGGATCCCTTTTTGGTAGCGGTAGGGTCCGGCGCGGGATCCCCAGGTTTGTTGGCCAGTGGCGGCGTCAAAGCCCCGATCCCAGGTGATGAATTCGCTGGGGGTGAGGTCGAACTCGATGTGGATATAGGTGCTATCCCCGGGGTTCAGACGACATTCTCCACCTGGCAGCATTTCGCCGTGGTAGCAGTCTGGGCGCTTTTCCACCAAAATGCGACAACCGGGCAAATGCTCCAGGTCGGCCAAGGAGAGCTGCGCCAAGCGCTGCGGATCCTGAGAGGCACCTGCCCAAGCTGCTTGATCCCGCAATTTGTAGTTCTCGATCCGCAAGGGATCCCCCAATACCTGGAGCACCCGGCTGCGATAAAACTGGCCCGGCGTGTGCTGGTTAAATTGCTCGGTAAAAAAGCCGATCCCCTCCGAGAACAGGTGGGGAAGGCGCACGTACCAAAGGCTGACCGGCACAAACCACACCGGCTCTGCCATCGCCTGGGTGCGGTTGCTGTAGTAGCCCTCCAGCCAGTTGGCCAGGGTGTGCAGGTCGGAAGCGGATTTTTCGTCTACCATAGGGAGCTATGACAAAACTTACCCCCAGCTCTAGCTATAGCATTGCCCTGCGCATTCGCCTGCTCAACCAGCCGGGAGCCCTAGCCCGCGTCACCCAGGCCATTGCGGAAGTGGGAGGCAGCCTCAGCCAGATCGATCTCATCCACCAATCGGCAGCAGAAACGGTGCGAGAAATCTGTGTAGATGCCGTCAGCAGCGAGCATGCTCAGCAAATTTACGCCGCCGTTGCCTCCTTGGCCAATGTGAAGGTGGAGCGGGTGGTAGATCGCACCTTTGAGCTGCACCGCGGGGGAAAGCTGCAGGTGGTGGCCAAAAGCCCCCTGGAGAGCGCCGCCGATCTGGCCATGGCCTACACGCCGGGGGTAGGGCGGGTTTCTCTGGAAATTGCTGCCAACCCCGCCGCGGTCTATGAGTACACCATCAAGGGCAACAGTGTAGGCATTGTAACCGATGGCAGTGCGGTGCTGGGCTTGGGGAATGTCGGCCCGGAGGCAGCTTTGCCGGTGATGGAGGGGAAGGCGGCGCTGTTCAAGCGCTTTGCCGATATCGATGCCTTTCCTCTGTGCCTGGCCACTCAGGAGGTGGGGGAAATTGTAGAGACGGTGGTGCGCCTGGCGCCGGGATTTGGCGGCTTTAACCTGGAAGACATCAGCGCCCCTCGCTGCTTTGCCATTGAGTCTCAGCTCAAGGCCCGCCTCAACCTGCCGGTGTTTCACGACGATCAGCACGGCACCGCCATTGTGGTGCTGGCGGCGCTGCTGAATGCCCTGAAAGTGGTGAAAAAGAGCCTAGACGAGGTGCGCATTGTCCTCAACGGGGCCGGGGCAGCCGGCATTGCCGTGACGCAACTGCTGCGGCGGGCCGGGGCAGCCCACATCCTGGTCTGCGACCGCCAAGGGATCCTCAGCCGCTCCCGTTCCGATCTCACCCCCGAGAAGGCGGCCATTGCCGTCGAGGAGAAGGGATCCCTGGCGGAAGCCTTGGTGGGAGCGGATGTGTTTATTGGGGTGAGCGTGGCCAATGCCCTGACAGTGGAGATGGTGGAAAAGATGGCCCCGGATCCCATCCTGTTTGCTTTGGCCAATCCGGTGCCGGAGATTCAGCCCGAGCTGGTGAGCGATCAGGTGGCGGTGATGGCCACTGGGCGGAGCGACTACCCCAACCAGATCAACAACGTGCTGGCCTTTCCCGGCGTGTTTCGGGGAGCGCTCGATTGCCGGGCCAAGCAGATCAACACCGAGATGTGTGTGGCTGCCGCTCAGGCCATTGCTGCCTTGATCCCTGCCGAAGAGTTGGATCCCCAGTGGATCATCCCCTCGGTCTTCGACGGGCGGGTGGTTCCTCAGGTGGCCGCTGCGGTAATCCAGGCTGCCCGCCAAACCGGCGTGGCCGGGATCCCTTGAGGGCTACCTAGGGCACCAGGTGACAAGCCACAAAATGCCCCGCGCTCACCTCGCGAAAGGCCGGGGGTGGATCTTGGCCTGTTCCTTCCCTGGGGGGAACTCACACCAGACGACCCAAGCGCTCCCGCAACTCAGCAGCGGCCTGCTCCAGGTGCTCAGGGGTGTAACCGGTGGTCTCTACCCTGACAGCAAGGTGGGTGTCCTGGCTCTGGTGGAGATGGATCCACAAGATGTGGCGGCCGTCCTCTGTTTTGCGGTTTGCAGCTTTGACGCTGTTTTTGGGGGCAGAGTAAGCGTGCGGGTCGTAGCGGACCAGATCCACCCAGGGAATGTCTCGCAGGAGTTTTTCCACCTTGACCCAGCTGCGAGGACGGTGGTGGCTGCTGTCGACCTGCAGCTGGATGACTTCGGAGCGAGGTCGGCCTGAAAAGGACTCCGTCCCGCTGGCGCGATAGGACTCCGTCCCGCTGGCGCGATCGGGAAGACCTGCCCGAGGGATCCGGGGCTGAACTTCCGGCTGTAGGTAGGGCAGGTAGACCAAAGACTTGTATTGCTCATGGATGTAGCAAACTGGGATCCCCAACTGGCTGCCCACCACAGCCATGATCATGGCTTGGGCTTTGAACCCACCGGTGGCGGCAAAGGTGACGATCCCCTTGGCGCTCTCTGCCAACTGTTTCAACAGCTCGGCCATCCGCTCCAGAGAGGATCCCTCTAGCTCGTAGTCGATGCCGGGAAGGGGCACCAGAGAAACCTGTTGTTGGCCCAGTTCTCTTTCAAAGAAGAGCTTCAAAATCCGGGCACACTCCAGCCCATTGCGGAGTGCAGCAGAACCAAAGCATCGCCGGGGGTGGGATCCAGGCGGTAGTAGGTGTTGGTTAAGGACTCCGTCCCGCTGGCGCGATCGGCGCTGATCAGCTCCAGATCGGTTCTTTTCATCCAGGCCAGCGCTTGCTCCGGATCCCCGATGGTTTTTTGTCCCACCCAGGGGCGCTGCGGCTGCAGGTCTTTGTCAAGGTTGGTGAGCAAGGAGGTGCCCACAGTCATGATGATGGTCTGCATGATAGGCGGTTAACTCAAATTTTTCGAGAGCTCTGTCTTGCTTTGCGCCCAGAGCAGCTGGACTTTGCCGATTCTGCTATCTTCTCTGATATCTTCAAATCTGGAAAGTAACTTCGTTGCCCTTGATGTTGGTGATGGTGGCCTTCAGTTTTTGACCAATCTGGAAGCAGGCTTGGCGGGCCCGCTGTTGGGTCTAGTCTTGTGGGTATTGGTTGTTTTGCTGTGGTCTGTCCTGCTGGGGCTCGTTTGCCGCGCCTTGGGGAACGGCGTCCCTGCGACCAGAGTGGCTGTTGGGCTGGGATCCCTGGTGTGGCGGAGTCTCGCCAGCAGGCATCCCCCCATTCCCGTAGTAGCGGGCCATGCCTAGCCCAGGATCTGCAGCACCTCTGCCGGCCTGTCCTGTAGGGCTACATCTTCAGAGACTACCGCAAGTGGAACATTCATACTGAACAGTATCTGCGCGACCTTTGCTTCGAGACTGTTGAAGAATCTAATCACATCAAAATTCGGTTTTATGGAGATCCGCGCTATCAAATCGTTATGGCTAAAACTCCTGGCGACTGGAGGGCTGGCTGCAATATTTCAAGGACTCCGTCCCGCTAACGCGATCGGGATATTCGCAACCTCATTTTTGGCCTTTGAGATCCTGAAACGAATAAAGTTTAGTTGCAAACCTAACTTTCTCAGGGGGCACGCAGCTGAGAAAAGTTGAACCGAGTCCTGATAGGCTGAAGAAAAGTTGGGATCCCTGCCATGTTCTACCTGCCGGTCTCGCTGCTGTTGTTTTTCATGCTGGTGTTGCTGCTGCCTTTCCTCTGGCTGGGGCTGGCAGTGGATGTGGTGGCGCTGGCGGTGGGAAAGCTGGGGTTCTCGCGGGAGGGAGCGCTGTTACTGCTGCTGGCCATCCTGGTGGGCAGCTCGGTCAATATTCCCCTCTATCGGGTGAAATGCGAGGTGACGCTGGTAGAAGACCTAGCTAGCTTGTGGATGCGGCAGTTCTGGGGGATCCCTTTGACCAAGCTTTCCCAGGAGACGGTGATTGCCTTGAACGTGGGCGGGGGGCTGATCCCGGTGCTCTTGGCCCTATATCAATTTGGGCGGGCCGACAGCGTGCTGATCCTGGCGGTGACGGCGCTGGTAACCTTGGTCAGCTACTATGCTTCCCACGTGGTGCCGGGGATCGGCATTCAAATGAACCCCTTGATTGCCCCGGCTACGGCAGCCTTAGCCGCTCTGTTTTGGGCAGGGGACCAGGCACCGGCAGTGGCCTTTGCTGGTGGAGTTTTGGGCACGGTGATCGGGGCAGATCTCCTGCATCTGCCAGAAGTCCTGCGGCGCAACTGCTCTGGCATTCTCAGCATTGGCGGGGCCGGGGTTTTCGATGGTATTGCCCTCTGTGGCTTGTTTGCCCTGCTGCTGAGCTAAACCAGCAAATAGGTAAGGGAAAGGGTGATGGATTGGGCGGGATCCAGCCAACGCAAGTCGGGATCCCCTAAGGACTCCGTCCCGCTGGCGCGATCGGAGGCACGCTGAGTCAACTCCTCGAGGAGCGTTTGCGTCCATTCCAGCGGCCCATTGAGCAACATCGGCGAACGGGCTACCCCCAGTTTGCGGGCCATAGCCTTGAGGGCTTCCAAGCTGGCGGACAGGGGGCGGGTGCTGGCCACAAACAACAGCTCCGTCAGCCCTTGGGCATGACAGGTGAGCAAGTCAGAGCTCACAGCAGAGCGCAGCTCGCCATCGACCTCCGGCAAGGGTGGCAAAGTTAAACTGCTCTTGGCTTCCAAGCGAAGAGGTGTGGTGAAGTTGTCCTGAGGCAGGGGGGCCAGCAGGTGCAGTTGTCCGGTCGGGTCGATCAGCAACAGGTAGCCGTAGAGATCCTGCTCGCTGTTGTTGCAAAGGGTGAGATGCAAGGGATCCCCTCGCGTAAACCGCTGCATACCCACCTCAGCAGGAGCGGAAGTTGCGGACTGGACAAGGCGTGCCGCCAACGAGGGAGCTAAGGACTCCGTCCCGCTGGCGCGATTGGCAGCTCTACCTTTGACGGCCAACTCCGCCACCACCGCCAAGGAAGAGGAAACCGCATTGAGGGTGGTGCGCAAACGTTTGGCAGCCAGCAGATGGGCAAGACGGGGAGCTAACCGCTGGACGGCCATTGCTGCAGCCTCTCCTGCTGGGCCACAGGAATTCAGGAGCAATTCTCGCCCCGGCCAGAACAGGCTGTAGCTGTTCACTTCCAGGGGTTTGAGCAGGGTATCCGACCGTTCGCGCCAGCGGGACGGAGTCCTAAAAGCAGCGGCCATTTCCGGGGTGATGCGGCCCAACAAACAGTCCACCTGTCGCTCGCGGGGGTTGGCCGTTTCCATCCAGCTATAGCCGGCAATGGCATTGGTCAGATCCACCTTTTCAATGCGGCCCAGGTTCTCCTCTAGGCCAACCAAAAGCTTGAGCGTGCTGGAGAGGCCGCGCAGCTGCTCCCGCAAAGGTGTGCCCACAGGGGGAAGCTGCCCTTCCGGACTGGCCATCTGAACCTGAGCCAACAGCCCACTGCGAGAACGCATGAGCAGCGGCGTCGGCGAAGAGGCGGAAGGATCGGCGGGAATGGGAACCAAAAGAGTACCCGGCTGCAAACCACACAGGGCCGCCGATGGGATCCCGCCTAACCACACCTGAGCCCGATTTCCCTTCACTTCTTGAACTACCCCGCTGACCCCTGCCGGTGTGGGCATGAGAAAATAGGGGTGGATGTGTCGAGCAGTGTCTTTGCCTTCCAAGGTGGGGCGTTGGCAGGCGAAGAGGCCCAGCTCCCGCCGGCTGACCACCTGGTTAAAGGCCACCAGCAGACGGGTGGCAGGCGTGGTTTCCCACAGGTACTGCGTCAGCAGATAGGTGAGTACCCCGGCATAGAATCCTGGCCAAGCGGCTTCTGCTGCCAAGTCTTGCGGGGTGGTGGCCGAAATCAGCAAGCCCTTGGGCGGAGACGGCCAAACCCGCTGCGGCTCCGATCGCGCCAGCGGGACGGAGTCCTTGGAGTCCGAGATCGCGGCTGGGGGACGGGAACGCAGTTGCAAGTTGCCTCGCACCGACGGCGAGACATAGGTAAAGCCACAGTCCAGAAGGGTGGTGATCTGGGCAGTGCCCAAGCCTTCCAAAAGCCGGAAAAAGCTGTCTAGCTCCATTGCTGCCACTCCCTCAGAGCCAGACAACAGCAGCACCGGCTGCCAACAGTTGGGCGCGGATCCCAGCCGCCACTGGCCATAGCCGCTAAACTGCACCACCACTGTTTCAGCCGTGTGCCCTTGACCCCCCAAGTGCTCTGCAAAGGCCGATTGGATCCCAGCCGGCGTGGCTGCCCCATCGGTAAGGGTGAGAATGTCTGCCGGGTCAAAACCAAAGCGATAGAGGAGTAGCTCCCGCTGCAACTCCACATCTGTCAAACACCCTTGTAGCGCGGATCCCTCGCCAAGGTAGCGGTTAATACCGATGAGAACAGCCAGCTTGCGGGAGCCAGCCGCCAAAGCTTGCCCATATCGCTCAGCCCGGCCCCTCAACCAGCCAGGGGATAGGCCAAGACCGGCAGCAACCAGGAGGAGTTTTTGCAGAAAAGACCGCCTTTCCATGTTGACCCTCTGGGCTGACCCCCGGCCCAACGACTACCCCATCGGCCAGCGAGCCACAGCTAAACTTTGCACTGGAATCTGTTGCTGCCTATTTCAGGATATCCCCATCCACACAGCTTTTTCCCGAGATCGAGTGACAGTTTTTGGCGTTTTCTTTGCATTCCTTATCAATCAAACCTCCGCTACTTCCCATGGGGATCCCACGGCAGCGCTCTTCTGTCAGCTAGAAATCGCAGGAGCCCCGCACTGTACCCGTAGGGTCAGTGTCGGGAGGAATGCGCTTTGATGAAGTACAATGAACTTATGAGCCAAGTCCTGAGCATATCCTGCAAGCTCAAGGTGTCCCCGTCGCAAGCCGCCAAATTGGACGAGACATTGGATGCTTTCGGCCAAGCCTTGAATTGGGTCAACCAAAACACGCCAGAGAAAGTCGTCAACGCCGTTAAGCTCCAGTCTCTGTGCTACCGCGAAATCCGCGCCCGGTTCGGCTTGTCCAGTAACTTGGCTCAGCAGGTCTGCAGACGGCTGGCCGGCGCCCGTAAAGTTGCCCGACAGAAAAACCGCCCCGTCAAAACGTTCAAGGGTGGCTTCGCTACCTACGATGCACGTA
Source organism: Thermostichus sp. OS-CIW-30 (assembly GCF_054060215.1). NCBI lineage: Bacteria > Bacillati > Cyanobacteriota > Cyanophyceae > Thermostichales > Thermostichaceae > Thermostichus > Thermostichus sp. OS-CIW-30. The sequence goes on from NZ_JBSSCZ010000007.1 coordinate 97,698, forward strand.
TCTTTTCGTTCCGCGAGAAAGACTGGACGGTGTCGCTGACCACGGTGGAGGGTCGGGAGCGCTTTGAGCTGGCGATTGGCCGCTACCAGAGAGAACGGCTGGCGGGCTCCAATCCCAAATCTGCCACTCTGGTCAAGCGTAAAGACGGCTCCTACTCTATTCAGATCTGTGTGGAAACGGAGCCATCCCCACCGCAACGCACGGGTAGAGTGCTGGGGGTGGACTTGGGGAGGACGGATATTGCCCATACGTCAGAGGGTGATAACTGGAATGGACAGCAGTTGAACCGAATCCGAGACCACTACTCCAAGCTGAGGGCGGCACTCCAACGCAAAGCCAGTAAGGGCACACGCAGTTCGCGGCGCAGATGCCGTCAACTGCTGCAACGGCTGTCTGGCAAGGAGAGACGCTTTCAAACGTGGGTCAATCATCGCATCTCCAAAGCTATTGTCTCCAGGGCAAAGGCTACCAACAGCGCTATCGCCCTGGAAGACCTGACAGGGATCCGGAAAAGAGTCAATCAACAGCCGCGCAGCAAAGCCGAGCGGCGCAGGGCCAACAGTTGGGCGTTCTACCAACTACGTCAATTTCTGGAATACAAGGCGAGGGTTGCAGGGGTTTCTCTGGTTCTTGTGCCGCCTGCTTACACGTCGCAGACCTGTCACAAGTGTTTACACATCCATCCCGACCCTGCGCAATCCTACCGCAGTGGAAAGAAGTTTAAGTGTGGACACTGTGGATGGGAAGGGGATGCGGATTTGAATGGTGCGAATGTGATTGCGCTCTTGGGGGCTGCCGTAAACCAGCCTGGAGGTCCGGGCTTGTTTTGTTCTCTGGTAGAGCAGAGCAGGCTCAGGGCTACTGAAAGCCCGCTCCGTACCGCTTAGCGGTCGGAGTCGGGTAGTTTACGTAGATCATCAGTAAAGTTGTGCCGATGGAGAGCACTACCAAAGCCGGCACCACCCGCAGCAGGGATCCCCAAGGAATAGCAGCCCGCCAGTTGCCCCACAGCCGTCTCATCTGCAGATGGGCTTGCTGCCCCCGTCGCCAGCTCCAGATACAGGTGAGGACAAATGTAGCGCAATAGACAAAGTCGGCCAGCAGAGGATCGTCAGATGGGAGATGAAACAGCTGGGCCAAGGCGATGGCTCCCAAGCCTACCCCCAGGTTGATCACCAAGAAGGCCAACAGCACGTGGCGCGCCTTAAGGGCTGCAAATCCGGTCACACTCGGCTCGGCAGGCCGTAGAGGGGGGGATCCAGACACAAAGGCAGAGATCGCGGTTTTCCCATTTTAGGTTTGGCGGGGATCCCCGTAGGTGGGCTGCTGTCACCTTCTCCGGGAGAGGATGAAGATCCTTTTCTGAAGGTTTGGCCGGCCTTTTCAAGCCCAATCGAGCAGGCTGGTGGCTGTCTCCGAGGGTCGCCAGGCTGAGCCAGCAAGTTAAGATGTGTTACGGAATCCGTTGGGGCATCTATGGGCGCAACACCGGTAGTGACAATAGCAGCGAGGCAGGATGGCTTGGGTTCTGGGGCTGTCTCCATCCCTCCGGCAGATCTGGGGGTGGTTCCTGAGCCAAGCTTGCGTTACGACCCAGAGCAGTTGGCCAAGCAATATCGAGGGCGCTGGGATCTGGTGGTGCGGCGCCTGTTTCAGTTGATCACCCCCTTTTTGGGCTTGTTGGCCTGGGTGTTTTGGGATCGCTGGCGGGGAGTAGAACTGAAGAATCGCCCGAAACATGCGGCCCGGCTACGGGAGATCCTCACGGAATTGGGGCCGACAGCCATCAAAATCGGCCAAGCCCTCTCCACCCGTCCCGATCTGGTTTCGCCCCTGTTTCTGGAGGAGCTGGCCAAACTGCAGGATGAGCTGCCCCCCTTCGAGAATGCCATTGCTTTTGCCCTCATCGAGTCGGAGATCGGCAAACCCATAGACAAAATCTTTCGAGAGATCAGCCCTGAACCGATTGCCGCCGCCAGCTTGGGGCAAGTGTACCAGGCCTACTTGCACAGCGGGGAGAAAGTCGCCGTCAAGGTGCAGCGGCCCGACTTGATTGGGCGCATCTCTCTCGACATGTATATTGTCCGCAGCCTGGCCGCCTGGGCCAAACGCACTTTCCGCCGCATCCGCAGCGACCTGGTGGGCATCGTCGATGAGTTTGCCGGGCGCCTCTACGAAGAAATGGACTACACGCAGGAGGGCCGCAATGCCGAGCGGTTCCTGGCGCTGTACCGTCACCCCTCCATCTACGCTCCCAAAATTTACTGGGAGTACACCCGCACCAAGGTGCTGACGATGGAGTGGATTGATGGCATCAAGCTGACTCAGGTTGACAAAATCGCTGCTGCGGGGCTGGATGGACGGCACTTGATCGAGATCGGTGTCAATTGCTCCCTCAAGCAGCTTTTGGAAAATGGCTTTTTCCACGCCGATCCCCACCCGGGCAACCTCTTGGCCATGTACGACGGGCGGCTGGCCTATATCGATTTCGGCATGATGAGCACCATCGCGCCCCATCAGCGCTACGGCCTGATCAAGGCGATTGTGCATTTGGTAAACCGAGACTTTGCCGGGCTGGCCCAAGACTACGTGGACTTGGAGTTCCTGGATCCAGATACCGACCTGACTCCCATCATCCCTGCTCTGGAAGCTGTCTTCGCCGAAGCGATGGGCAAATCGGTCTCCGAACTGAATTTCAAGAGCATCACCGATCGGCTCTCGGGGGTGATGTACGACTTTCCCTTTCGAGTTCCCGCCTACTACGCCTTGATCATCCGCTCTTTGCTCACCCTGGAAGGGATCGCCATCGGCCTGGATCCCAACTTTAAGGTGTTGAGCGTGGCCTATCCCTACGTGGCTCAGCGCCTGCTCACCGACCCGGCCCCGGAGCTGCGCGTATCTCTGCGGGAGCTGCTGTTTAACCAGGGGCAATTTCGCTGGAACCGCCTGGAGAACCTGCTGCGCAACGCCGTCAACAGCGAGGATTTTGACCTGCAGGGATCCCTGGAAAAGGCCGTTGATTTTATCTTTTCTGAGCGGGGCGCTTTCCTGCGGGAGCGCCTAGTGGATGTGCTCTTTTCCAGCTCCGGATCCCAGGGTGGCTCAGATGGCTTGGCTCATTTGCAGCGTCTGTGGGAACTCCTCAGCAGCAACCCGAGCTTTCAGCCGCTGCAGCTTCTGCCGATTGTTGCCAAGGTGGCTGCCAAACCGGAAGCTCAACAACTGGGCCGTCAATTGGCCTCCCGCTGGTTGCAACGCTCGGCAGCTCGCCTCATCCGCGACCTGCTATTGCCGGATACAGAAAAGCCCAGTTCACCCTCTTCCCTCAACGGGCGTGGCGGGATCCCTGGGCCAGCAACCTCTGCTTCTACCGCTCAACTTCCCCTTCCGGCCTAGCTCAGGTGCTCTTGGGGGGCAGTATCGCTGTTGGGGTTAACAGAGGCCAGAGCCAGCGTAATCCACTCGGAAAATTCATCGCGGCGGAAAACCTGGGGGCGGGAGCGGGGGCCAAAACGCAGCAGGCTGGGCATGCCGTGCTCCTTGAGTCGAGACTGTAGCCAGGTGCCCACACCGGTTTTGCCATCGTTGGGCATTTCGGTTTGGAAGTCACTGTACATCAACAACAACTGGCTGCGAGATTGGAGCACCGCATTCTCTTGAATTAACTTCGGCAAGGAGAGATGGGTGGCTGAGACTGACCCTTTGCTCCCTTTGGCCGATTCACGACGACGGTCGCGCGGGCGCGGGTTAGTGCTTTCACGGCTCTTGCGGGTTTTGGGTTCACTAGGCATAGAATCTCCTAAACGACAGAGTGCTCCCCAACGGGGGTTAAAGCGGGAACTCGCAGGCCAAAAGCCGAGCCCGCTGTGAAAGTGGCTCGATGGGTACAGTTCTGGAGAATCGCTGAGAAGAGGGACACCTGCTCTTGAGTAAGCGAAGAAGAACTGCGCTGAGCCGGCACGAAAGGCTGGGATCCCTTCGGCGCAACAGCAGTCCACAGCGGGCCGAGCTCCTGCCAATACATCCAAGGCCTGCCCTTGTTTTTCCTGTCGGAGGCCAGTTTGGCTACCACGAATCCGCAGGGCAAGCAAGCCCGGATGTTACCCCTATATTGACTTAAAAATGGACAAGTGGACAGTCCCTGGCCGAGAATTTAGCTGCTGCGGCGGGAGCTTCGGAAGGAACTAGGCTTGCCCGCCGGTGGCGAGTATCGCTGAGCTACGGGAGCAGCCTCCTACTACACCTGGAAGCGGTTGTTGGTGGTGTCCAAAAAGGAGTTTCACTGGCTTACTGAGATACTATGCGCATTGCCATTGTCGGGTTGGGGTTGATTGGCGGATCCCTGGCCCTCAAACTGACCGAAAAGGGATATTCCGTCTGGGGGATAAGTCGCAACCCGGCCACCTGCAAACAGGCTCTGGAAAGGGGCGCTGTTCAAGGCTGTGGAACAGAGTTGGCCCAGTTGGCCCGCTTTGACCCTCAAAGGGTGCTGATCTGTACCCCTCTGGAGCAGGTGTTGGCCACCCTAGCCGCCCTGGTGCCTTATTTGTCGGCAGAGACCGTGGTGAGCGATGTCGGCTCGGTTAAGCAGCCCATCGTTGCTCCGGCAACCGAATTGTGGCCCTTGTTTGTGGGGGGGCACCCCATGGCCGGCAAAAGCCTGCAAGGGATCCAAGCGGCAGAAGCTGACTTGTTTCGGGGGCGGCCCTACGTGCTCACTCCCACCGCCGAGACCCAACCTCAGGCTCTCGATGCGGTGAAAGAACTGATTGCTGCTGTTGGCGCAGAAGCTGTCCTCACGGATCCCGCACGCCATGACCGAGCGGTGGCCTGGATCAGCCATTTGCCAGTTATGGTCAGCGCCAGTTTGATCGCAGCGGTTAGCCAAGAAGGGGATCCCGCGATTCTGGAATTGGCCCGCACTTTGGCCAGCAGCGGATTCCGCGATACCAGCCGTGTTGGCGGAGGGATCCCGCAATTGGGTTTGGAAATGGCCCGCCACAACCGACAGGCGCTGCTGACTGCCCTGCACAGCTACCAAGCCCAGTTACGACAGATAGAGCAGTTGATCGCTGGCGAAAGGTGGGACGAATTGCTCCTGGTGCTGCAACGAGCTCAACAGGAATGGCAGCAGTTCCCCGTCAACCATCCTCGCGAAATTCTCCACAACCTGGGCGGTGGGAATGGATAGCAAAGATATCTTGAACGGGCTCGGGGATCCTTCATGCTACCTTGGGCTTATGTTGACAGATTGAGCTTATGTTGAATGCGGCTCAGCTCTGGCTTTACCACCTAGAACAATGGGCAACTGAGCTGGTTCAGTTTCAACTGCAGCACCTTTCTCCCGTCAGTCTGTTGGTGGTGGGTCTGGCGGGCTTGCTCACCAGTCTTTCCCCCTGCACGTTGTCTATGCTGCCGGTGACCATCGGCTACATCGGCGGCTACACCCCCGCTTCTGAGGAAACGGCTGGGGAAGGGCGGCGGCAAGTTTGGGCTCAATCCCTGGGTTTTGCGGCTGGCGTGGCTTTTACCCTGACCCTGCTGGGTTTGTCGGCAGCTTTGCTGGGTCGCGTTTACGGACAAACGGGATCCTTTGGGCCCACTGTGGCGGGGGGAATTGCCATCTTGATGGGGCTGAACTTGTTAGAGGTGATCCCCCTGCGTTTTCCCGATGGGTTTAACCGCCTCGAGATTCCCCGAGAATGGCCCAGGCTGGGTCGGGCAGTGTTGCTGGGGTTAACCTTTGGCCTGGTGGCCTCTCCCTGCAGTACGCCGGTTTTGGTGGCTTTGCTGGCCTGGGTTTCCACCACAGGGCAACCCTGGGTAGGAGGCGGGCTGCTGCTGGCTTACGGGCTGGGATTGGCCTTTCCTCTGCTCCTGGCGGGGGTGTTTACCGGAGCGGTGAAGCAACTGTTGGCCCTGCGGCGCTGGTCGGGCTGGCTCACCTACGCCAGTGGGGTGGTGTTGGTGGGGTTCGGCAGCGTAACGATCCTGTCGGCCTGGGTCTAAGGGATCCCTGCTGCTGCAGGCTAAGATGGGGCTACACCTACAGCACCCTGTTGGGGACTGCACCTTGCCTGGCAAGAGCAGCGGTCTGAATCTTAAGCTGACAAACTTCTCATGGTCATATACTCTCTCCCGCTTGCCCGCTGGGTTTCCTCGCTGCGGCGGTACTTTCGTCATGAGCTGCTGCCGCTGCTGGCGGATCTGCGCCTGGCCATTGGCCTTTTGTTGGCGATTGCGGTTTTGAGCGCCACCGGCACGGTAATTGAGCAAGAGGAAACAGCGGCTTTTTATCAAGCCCACTATCCGGAGCATCCGGCCCTGTTTGGCTTTCTCACCTGGCGGGTGATCCTGAACTTGGGATTGGATCACGTCTACCGCACCCCTTGGTTTCTGGCTATTTTAATCCTGTTCGGCAGCAGCCTTATCGCCTGTTCCTTTACGCGCCAGTGGCCAATGCTCAAGGTGGCTCGCCGTTGGAGCTATCTCACCCGCCCGCAGTCTTTTCAGCGCCTGCCCTTTTGGACTTATCTGCCCCAACAATCCTTACAAGGGCTGCCGCAGCAGTTGCGTCGACAGGGCTATCTGGTGTTTCAGGAGGGCCATTACCTCTACGCCCGCAAGGGGTTAATCGGCAGGATCGGCCCCATCTTGGTGCATGTCAGTATGCTGCTGATCTTGCTGGGGGCCATTTGGGGCAGCATTGGCGGCTTCAAGGCCCAAGAACTCATTCCCAGCGGCAGCGTGGCTTCCATTCAACACTTGACCGGAGCGGGAGATCTGGCTCGCGCTCACTTGCCTACCTGGCAAATTCGGGCCAATCGCTTCTGGATTGACTACGCTGCCGATGGCCGGGTCAAGCAGTTTTATTCCGACCTCTCGATTTTGGATCAGGGTCAGGAGGTTAAACGTCAGACCATTTCCGTCAACCATCCTCTCTCCTACCGGGGTGTGACCCTTTACCAAGCCGATTGGAGCATCGACAGCATCCGCATCCGCATCAACAACAGCCCCACTTTTCAAATCCCGGTGGTGCCGGTGCGTACCGAGGCAGGCAACAAACTCTGGGGCGCTTTTGTGCCCACCCAGCCGGACATGAGCCAGGGACTCACGCTGCTGCTGCCGGATTTGCAGGGGACAGCCCTGCTCTACGACACTGAAGGGCAATGGATGGGATCCCTGCGCCAAGGCATGAGCTTGGCCCTCGACGAGGTCGCTCCCCAACGCTTCCCCAACCCCCTCACTCTGTATCTGGATGAGGTGATCGGCGCTACCGGACTGCAAATTAAATCGGATCCAGGGATCCCTGCGGTGTATCTCGGATTTGGCCTGTTGATGGTGGGGGTGGTGATGAGCTACTTCAGCTACAGCCAAATCTGGGCTTTGCAAACGGAGACGGGGCTCTACTTGGGGGGCAAAACCAACCGGGCCTTGGTCACCTTCGAGCGAGAATTCGACCGCTTGGTGGAGCAACAAAAGGTCGCCTTCTCTCTTTCCCAGATCCCGGTGGAAGCTGAGATTGGCTAGACGCAGCTTTTTCCGGCGAAACCAGCCTCCTGCCCAATAGGGATCCCATGAGGTTGAAAGCCCTCATTTGATTTTCCTTGCCACACCCTAAAGTTCTCTGGAAGGATGTATACAATGCAGGGATCCAGTGGCCAGTCAGGGGGATCCCTTGGGTCGGGCTCATGGCTTGAGTTTGAGGGAATGTTCTCGGGTCATCCAAAGTGAGAGGGAACTTGAGAAAAATGCAAACTACTGTTTCAGTTTCCACACACTTCTCCACATCCGGAAAGCTTGCTTAGAGATTGAGTTAGAGTGTTTCCAGTCGGTTCCTGCAGTATGCTGCCTTTTCAGGAGGGCAAGACATGAAAGTTGGAGATCGGGTGCGGGTGCGTACCAGCGTGATTGTCTATCACCACCCGGAACATCGCAATCAACCTTTTGACCTCAAAGGTATGGAAGGGGAACTGAAGGCCGTGCTTCGAGATTGGAATGGCCGCCCGATCAGCGCCAACTTTCCCTTTCAGGTGCAGTTTGACAACAAGTTCCGTGCGCATCTCCAAGCTGATGAGCTAGAGGTGGTGGAGTCGGCTGGTTCTGGAGAGTCTGCTGAGACGGCTGCCTAGTTGAGGCCCAACAGCGTGCGGTTGGTTTCCAGAATTGGCCTGATCAACTTGGCTTCCTCGGGGGTGAGGTAATTGGCTATCACTTCTTGTAGGAAGCGATAGGTGGCCTCGCAACTGCGTTGGGTGCGGAAGGCCCGCATTAAGGTCTGGAACCAGTAGAGAAATCGATCTTTGTAGCGTTGCTCATCGTCCAGGAGCATGGCCAAAGCCGAAAGGCGCAGAACCCGAACGGTGTCAGCTTTCCACTTGTTGCTAAAGTCTTCCACCCCTCGCATGAGCAAGTAGGGATCCAGCGCGCGCATTTTCATCTCCACATCCCGGATGATCTGGGCCTCCGCCGCCTGAATCTTGCGATAGGCGCTCAGGCGTAGGTCAAAGGAGGCTAGGTAGGTCTCCATGAACTGCAGCTCTTCATCCCTGAGATACCGTCCGTCGGCAGCGATGCTCAGTTCGCGCAGTTGAGTCAGCATAGGGATCCCTGGGCAAGCTGGAATGAGAATGGAAAAAACACCACCTATCCTGGCTGACGGCACAGCCTTGGTCCCTCAATCCTATCCCCAAACTCCTGGCCAGAAGAGGGGAATTGCAGGGATCCCCGGCAACCCTCTCAGCTAGAAATCGCAGGAGCCCCGCACTGTACCCGTAGGGTCAGTGCCGGGAGGAATGCGGAAGTTATGATAGAACCATGACCCAAGTCCTGACCGTCTCCTGCAAGCTCAAGGTAGCCCAGTCGCAAGCCGCCAAATTGGACGCGACTTTGGAGGCTTTTGGCCAAGCCTTGAATTGGGTCAACCAGAACACGCCGGAGAAGATCGTCAACGCGGTCAAGCTGCAATCCCTTTGCTACTACGAGATTCGAGCCCGGTTTGGCTTGTCCAGTAACTTGGCAAGGACTACGTCCCGCTTACGCGACCAACAGGTGTGCAGACGGGTAGCGGGTTCCCGCAAAGTGGCTAAGCAGAAAAAGCGTCCCGTCAAGGAGTTTAAGAGCGGCTTTGTTACCTACGACGCCCGTATCTTTTCGTTCCGTCAAAAAGACTGGACGGTGTCGCTCACCACGGTGGAAGGGAGAGAACGCTTTGAACTGGCCATTGGCAACTACCAGCGTGGGATGCTGGCTGGTTCCAACCCCAAATCTGCCACCCTGGTCAAGCGCAAAGATGGCTCCTACTACATCCAGATTTGCGTAGAGAAAAAGCCACCCAAGCAACAAGATACCGACAAGGTGATCGGGGTGGACTTGGGAAGGACAGATATTGCCCATACATCGGAAGGAGATAACTGGAATGGACAGCAGTTGAACAGAGTCCGAGACCACTACTCCAAGCTGAGGGCGGTACTCCAACGCAAAGCCAGTAAGGGCACACGCAGTTCGCGGCGCAGATGCCGTCAACTGCTGCAACGGCTGTCTGGCAAGGAGAGGCGCTTTCAGGCGTGGGTCAATCATCGCATCTCCAAAGCTATTGTCTCTAGGGCAAAGACCACAAACAGCGCTATTGCCCTGGAAGACCTGACAGGGATCCGTGAAAGAGTCAATCAACAGCCGCGCAACAAGGCCGAACGGCGCAGAACCAACAGTTGGGCGTTCTACCAGCTACGCCAGTTTCTGGAATACAAGGCGAGAGTTGCAGGGGTTTCTCTGGTTCTTGTGCCGCCTGCTTACACGTCGCAGACCTGTCACAAGTGTTTACACATCCATCCCGATCCTGCGCAATCCTACCGCAGTGGAAAGAAGTTTAAGTGTGGGCACTGTGGATGGGAAGGGGATGCGGATTTGAATGGTGCAAACGTAATTGCGCTCTTGGGGGCTGCCGTAAACCGGCCTAGAGGTTCGGGCCTGTTTTGTTCTCTGGTAGAGCAGAGCAGGCTCAGGGCTACTGAAAGCCCGCTCCGTACCGCTTAGCGGTCGGAGCCGGGTAGTTTACTCAGGTTAATATTAATTAACAGTCTGTTGCTGCAAGAACCCACTCGACCCCAGATTGTTACCCACAAGTCGCCATCTGCGAGTTCGATTCAAAAACACCCTTTGGGAGGAAACACTTCCGTGAGTCAGAAAGGTAAAAACAAGAAATGGAGAAGCGCGGGGTTATATGCGCTACTGGCCATCGTCTTGATCTCTTTAGCCACCACCTTCTTGGGTACCCGCCCGCCTGAGCGTTTGGAGATCAGCTACTCCGACCTGATCAGCCGCGTCGAACGGGGCGAGGTCAGCAAAGTTTTGGTGGAGACGGCCCCGGATGGTCGCCAGGTTGCCATCGCCGAGGCAGAAATCAACAACCGCGCCACCCAAGTGCAGGTGAATCTGCCCCCCCTTACCCCCGAGTTTGAGAACACCCTGGTTGCCAACGGGGTGGAGCTGGCCGTGCGTCCTGTCCAAGAGGAGGGGCTACTCGGGCGCATTCTCAGCACCTTCTTCCTGCCAGTTTTGCTCTTGCTGGGGCTCTTTTTCCTGCTGCGGCGGGCTCAAAATGGCCCAGGCAGCCAAGCTCTCAACTTCGGCAAATCCAGGGCACGGGTGCAAATGGAGCCGAAAACCCAAATTACCTTCAACGATGTGGCCGGCATCGATCAGGCCAAGCTGGAGCTGGCAGAAGTGGTGGATTTCCTGAAAAACTCAGAGCGCTTCACCGCTTTGGGAGCCAAGATTCCCCGCGGGGTGCTGCTGGTGGGCCCGCCCGGCACCGGTAAGACCCTGTTGGCCCGCGCCGTAGCCGGAGAAGCAGGTGTGCCCTTTTTCTCCATTTCCGGCTCCGAGTTTGTGGAGATGTTTGTTGGGGTCGGCGCTTCTCGCGTGCGGGATCTGTTCGAGCAGGCCAAGCAAAATGCTCCCTGCATCGTCTTCATCGATGAAATTGATGCAGTCGGTCGCCAGCGGGGAGCTGGCTTGGGAGGTGGCAACGACGAACGGGAGCAGACCCTGAACCAGTTGCTCACCGAGATGGACGGTTTTGAGGGCAACTCCGGTATCATCGTCATTGCGGCCACCAACCGACCGGATGTGCTGGATGCGGCGCTGCTGCGGCCCGGTCGCTTCGACCGCCAAGTTACGGTGGATCGCCCCGATTTTCAGGGCCGGCTAGAAATCCTCAAGGTGCATGCCCGCGGCAAAACCCTGTCTGCCGATGTGGATCTGGAGAAATTGGCCCGCCGTACCCCTGGGTTTACCGGTGCCGATTTGGCCAACCTCCTGAACGAAGCAGCCATTCTGGCAGCCCGCCGCAACCTCACCGAGATCTCCATGGACGAGATCAACGACGCGGTGGATCGGGTGTTGGCCGGCCCAGAGAAGAAGGATCGGCTGATGAGCGAGCGGCGCAAGGAATTGGTGGCCTACCACGAGGCGGGCCATGCCCTGGTGGGATCCCTCTTGCCCAACTACGATCCCATCCAAAAAGTGACGATCATCCCCCGGGGACAAGCAGGTGGCCTCACCTGGTTCATGCCCAGCGATGACGACATGGGACTAACCACCCGTGCCCATCTGAAGAACATGATGACTGTTGCCTTGGGTGGGCGCGTGGCCGAAGAAGTGGTCTATGGAGAGTCGGAGATCACCACAGGGGCAGCCAGTGACCTGCAGCAGGTGGCCCGCATCGCCCGCAACATGGTGACCCGCTTTGGCATGAGCGACCGACTGGGCAATGTGGCCCTGGGCCGCCAATACGCCAACATTTTCCTGGGCCGGGAGATCGCCGCAGAACGGGATTTCTCGGAGGAAACAGCAGCCCTCATCGACGAAGAGGTGCGGCGGCTGGTGAACGAGGCCTACCAACGGGCTACCTACTTGATTCGAGAAAACCGCGCCCTCTTGGATCGGATCGCCCGTCGTTTGGTGGAGGCCGAAACCATCGATGGGGAAGAGCTGCAGGCCATCATCGACAACTCTGAGGTGGTGATGTTGCCCCCCGAAGAGGAGCCAGAGCCGCTGACTCTGCCTATGGCCGTCAACGCTGGCGCCTAGTCTCTTGTCCCCAAGCTCAAACTTGGGATCCCTGCTTTTCCTCTTGAGGAGAGAGGGATCCCAATGTTTTGTATGATTTGCGCTGGGAGAGGGGGAGTCCACCCTAGCCGGCAACAGCCGAACCCAACAAAGTCCGGCTCGCCTCTGCTTCCAGGGGCTGAGGCTCGTAGATTTTCAGCACGTACTCCGCTACCATGCGGTCGGTGTTGAAAACGGGGTTGAGCGTGCGGATCGCCTCCTTCATGCGGGCAATCCAACGACGTGGGATCCCTTTCTCATCCCGGTCGTAGAACATGGGGATTACTTCATACTCCAACAAGTCGTAGAGGGAGTTGGCGTCCAAGTCGTCTTGGGCAGCGGGATCCAGACCTTCGATTTCTTGGCCAATAGCCCAGCCATTGCGACCGTTGTAACCCTCCGGCCACCAGCCATCCAGCACCGACAAATTCAATCCCCCACTGAAGCCCACCTTTTGCCCTGAGGTGCCAGAGGCTTCCAGAGGGCGTCGCGGGTTGTTCAGCCACACATCGACCCCCTGCACCAAATTGCGACCGACATAGGCATCGTAGTTTTCGATGAAGGCGACCCGGTTGGCCACCTCAGGCCGGTTCGACCATTCCACCACCCGCTGGATCAGGCGCTTGCCCCCTTCATCCCGCGGATGGGCCTTGCCGGCGAAGATAATTTGCACAGGGTACTCTTTGTTGGTGAAGATGCGGGTAATTCGCTCCAGATTTCGCAGGATCAAATCTCCTCGCTTGTAGGTGCTGAAGCGACGGGCAAACCCAATCGTCAAGACCTTGGGATCCAGCAACTGGTTGACCGCTTGGATGCGCTCATTGCTTTCGCCGCGATTGCGCCGGGCCCGCAACACCCGGTGACGGGTGAAAGACACCAGCCGCTCCCGCAGAGCTTCTTTGCGCCGCCACAGTTCTTCATCTGGGATCTCTTCCACCTTGGCCCACAGTTCCGGGTCTGACACCCGCTCCGGCCAATCGGGGCCCAAGTACTGGTCGTAGAGATTCCAGAAGAGGGGGGAAACCCAGGTACGGGCGTGAACCCCATTGGTAATGGAGCTGATGGGCACCTCATCCACCGATCGCTCAGGGTAGAGCACATGCCACATTTCGCGAGAAACCCGTCCGTGGAGCTTGCTTACGCCATTGGCTGCCCGCGCGTACCGCAAAGCCAGCACCGTCATGTTAAAGCGCTCCCAGGGATCCCCGGTGCGCCGAGCTCCCAAGGCCAAAAATTGTTCCCGCGTCAGGCCCAGTTGTGGCCAGAAAGAGGCAAAAAAGGCATCCATTTCATTGGGGCTAAAGGCATCGTGGCCAGCCGGCACTGGTGTATGGGTGGTAAACACGCATTTTTCCCGCACCTTGGCCTCCGCCGTCTCGAAGGGGGTGCCCCGCGCCACTTCCTCCCGCAGCAACTCCAGCGTTAGGAAAGCAGCGTGCCCTTCATTCATGTGATAGACCATGGGATCCAAACCCAACTGGCGCAGCAGGCGCACCCCACCGATGCCTAGAATGCACTCTTGGGCAATGCGAGTATCGGTGCTGCCCCCGTAGAGGTGGGCGGTAATCCAGCGATCGATGGGGTCGTTCTCCGGCAGGTCGGTGTCCAGCAGAAAAAGAGGTACCCGGCCCACGTCTGCTCGCCAGGCACGCGCCTTCACCAACCGCTGCCGCATCGCCACTTCCACCAACAGAGGGCTGCCATCCGGCTGACGCACCAAAGTCAACGGCAGAGACTCAAACTCAGAGTCTTCATAAAGCTCTCCCTGCCAGCCATTGTTGTCCAGGCGCTGCTGGAAATAGCCCTGACGGTAGAGCAATCCGACGGCCACCAGGGGCACCCCCAAATCTGAAGCCGACTTGAGGTGATCGGCAGCCAACATACCCAGCCCGCCAGAGTAGGTGGGCAAAGACTCGTGCAAGCCGTATTCGGCACAGAAATAGGCAATAGGACGCTGCCAGTCGTAGGTTTTCATGGTGCGCTTGGCCCAGGTATCCTCAGCCGTCATGTACTGCCGATAGGACTGCACCATCCGGTTCAACGTGTTGAGGTAGTTCACATCGGTGGCCAAGGCTGCCAACCGCAAGTAGGAAACCTCCTCCAGCATGCGCACCGGGTTGTGGGAGGTTTTTTCCCACAGGGCGGGATCCATTTCCCGGAAAATGGTGAGGTGATCGGGGTTCCAGGTCCACCAATAGTTGCGGGCGATCTCGCACAGGGGCGTGAGCGCTTCCGGCAGCACCGGACAACGTTCGGGAAAAGCAGGAGCTAAGGTGGCAATGGACATAGGACAGATACCTGGGGTTAAAGTTATGGGCTCGAAAAAGAAGAGGTAGATGTCGATGCTGGTAAACGTATCTCAATTATTATTGAGCCGATCCTGAGGATTCTGAGGGGGGAATTCAAGATCTCTACAAAATCTTCAGGGGACGTAACCCAAATTTTCCAGGGCTTCTCCCGATCTTGCCACAGCAGCGCGGAGCCTTCAAAAACAGGGGTCGCAGGCAGGCCAGCTTTCGATTCCGGCAGAAGCTGCCCGTCTAGAAGCTGCCCGTCTATCGTAAGAGATGGTGCAACGTTAGAGTTAACTCAAAGTTAACAAAATCTACAGAACCCCAACGAACCCTTGGGGAACCCCTCCGGTTCAATTAAAATGCTGCTTCTCATAAGCTCTTAAAAACTGCAGCTACTTTTGCTACCAATCGATGATTTTGTTGGCTTCTCCTTGAAGTTGAGCCTTAACGTCCTTCCACCACTGCCAGACTGGTGTTGCGGTAGTAGTGGCTGAGGATCTGTTGGTAAGAGTAGTTTTGGCTGGCCAGGGCGGCAGCTCCCCACTGGCTCATGCCCACCCCGTGCCCGTAGCCCCGCCCATGAATCTCAAAGAAAGCTGGGAATGTCCCTGCCACAGGAGCCAGGCTGGCCGTAGTGGCGGCCTCCCCGCGCGGGCTAATGGCAATCTTTGTGCTGCGCAACCCAAGAGCCCGACGAAAATCGCCGGCATTGAGATCTCTGATCCCTTGGGATCCCGTCAAGCGCACCGTGATTGCCCGTCCCCACGGGGAGCTGCGCAGTACCTCCACAGAACGAATGGCACCGATCCCGGCAGCCAATTGCTGAATCTGTTGGGCAGGAACGGTGGCCGTCCAGCTAAACACCGGTGAGTGCTGATCGAAATCCGGCACCCCCTGTAAGTAGGGCCGCGATTCTAACCAGACGTTGCCTGCATCATCTGTATGTCCCCCCGCAGAGGAGTGGAAAACCGCATTGATCAACTGCCCCTGGTAGATGAGAACCTGCCCGGCGGTCTCACGGGCAGCCGCTTGGGTACGGCTGGATTCGGCAGCCACTCCCTTGTAAACCTGCCAATCAATCCCGTTTCCTAAGTCAAAAGGCTGCTGGGAACGGCGACTGCGGTGGTAGAGGGCATAGGTGCGGGAGGCCACGGCTTGGGCTTTAAGAGCCTCCATGGGAAAACGGTGTCCCATCTCGCTGCCCACCACGCTGGAAACGTAGTCCTCCAAGCCAACTTGGTTGATGGCAATCACCCCACGCTCGCCAGGGATCAGCTCCACCAAGCCACGGTACCAATTCTGGTCGATAAACACTAACCCATCGGAGGTGGTGGGCTGTAGGTAAAGACGTTCTCCCTGTTGGCCGGCCAAACTGACTGCTGAACCCGAACGGCTGGCCTGCAGCGGTTGCATGGCCTGAACCTCTGCCAGCGGCTGTCCCTGGGCATTCAATAGGCGGGCTCCGGTAGAGCTGCCGACGGTGACCTGGGGCTTGTTGACGGCAATACCTACCCGCAGCAGCACCCGTGCCTGCACCGGAAAGGTCAAGCACAGCCAAGCCCAAACCAGAAGGGCAATACTCCTAAGCCAAGCTGATGGGAGAGGAGAAAAGGAGAGGGCAATAGTCACACACCAATCCTCTGTGAAAGACTACCCGCCGCTGGGCATAGCCAGCGAGGGATCCCAGACAAGTCGGGTTTTGAGAATCCAGGCATAGGGCCGACGCACCCTCAACAACCCAAGCGGCCACCGTTGGGCTCAAGAGATCCCGCACTCGGAAAGCCTTTTTTGAGGCTGGTGCGGGATCCCGGGCAAGGGCCAGCCGAACCCGTTATGACAGTATCAAAAACATCCTGCAGATGCACGACTTCAACCCAGAATTTTCCGCCCCCAGTCCCTCGGTCAGGATTCAGCCGGCTCAGAGGGGATCCCGCGCCGGCGGCAAAACCACTGCTGCAATAGGCGGCGACACTCGGCCTCGCAGACTCCGCCGATGACCTCCGGGCAATGGAAGCTGGCGGCAGAAGCTGGCAAATTGAGCACGCTGCGCAGTGCTCCGGCCTTGGGATCATCGGCGCCGTAGATTACCTGGGCCAGCCGCGATTGGCTGATTGCCCCCGCACACATGGGGCAGGGCTCCAGGGTCACATACAGCCGACAGCCCTGCAGCTGCCAATCGCCCAAGCGCTGCCCTGCCTGCCGTAGGGCCAGAATCTCCGCATGGGCCGTGGGATCCCGATCCCGTTCCCGCCGGTTGCTGCTCAAAGCCAGCAACTTTTCCCCTGGCCCCACCACCAGAGCGGCCACCGGAACCTCTCCGGCTTCTCCCGCTTGCTCAGCTTCTCGCAAGGCCAACTGCATCCAGGCGCGGTGGCGCTGCCACAGATCCCACCCTTGCGGCTCGGAGGAATGGAGCATACTCGGATCCCCGATCATTTTGGGCGTTTCGAGCACTGCCTCTGTCCGCAAGATTTGCTAGGGTAAGCACACATACCCCGAACATCCAAAAGTAAAGAGTAGGAATAGATAGAATAGACCAGGAGTGAACTGGGTCTTGATGGCGTAAGTCGGGGGAGCGGGTTCACGCCTTTTGAGTCTTGGCGATACGGCTTAGCTTTGGGAGGGAGCATGGCGCGGATTCTACGGCATACACTTTTGGCGATGGCTCTGTTTGGTGGAGGCGTCGCAGGTGGGGTCTGGCTATCGTCTCGAGCGGGGCAGGAGTGGTTACAGCAAACTCCCCTGATCACTTGGACGCGACGGGCCAGTGAGGGAGTGGGATCCCTTTTGCCCTGGTCTGAGCCCCGCCCTGAGGCTGCGAATTCTGCTCCTCCCGCCGATGCTGTCCGGCCTTCCAATTTTATTGCTGCAGTCGCCCAAAAGGTCGGCCCAGCGGTGGTGCGCATCGATGCCACCCGCACTGTGTCGAGGGGGGTCAACCCAGAACTGTTCAACCAGCCCCTGTTTCGCCGCTTCTTTGGAAATCAGATACCGCAGTTGCCGCAGGAGTTTCAGCAGGAGGGCACCGGATCGGGCTTTATCATCGACGCCAGTGGCCTGATCCTCACCAACGCCCATGTGGTGGAAGGCAGCGAGCGGGTCAGGGTTCACCTGCTGGATGGGCGCACCTTTGAAGGGGAGGTGAAGGGCTCAGACCCGGTTACCGATATCGCGGTGATCAAGATTGAGGGGGAGAATCTGCCCACGGTTACTTTGGGCAACTCTGACTTGGTGCGACCGGGGGATTGGGCCATCGCCATTGGCAACCCGCTGGGCCTGGACAATACCGTAACTGCTGGGATCATCAGCGCCGTCGGGCGCTCCTCCGGGCAAATTGGGGCTGTCAACAAGCGGGTGACTTTCCTGCAAACGGATGCGGCCATTAACCCCGGCAACTCGGGTGGCCCACTGCTGGATGCGGAAGGGCGTGTGATTGGGGTGAATACGGCCATCTTCCAGCGAGCTCAGAGCGTCGGCTTTTCCATCCCCATCAACCGCGCCATGGAAATTGCCGAGCAATTGATCCGGAATGGTCGGGTAGAGCACGCTTTCTTGGGCATTCGCATGATCACCCTCAACCCCGACATTGTGGCCCGCCTCAACCGCGACCCCGCTCGTCCCACCACGCTGACAGTGGAAGAAGGGGTCTTGATCGGGCAGGTGATTTCGGGATCCCCGGCTGAGGAGATTGGCTTGCGGGAGGGGGATGTGATCACTGAAATCAATGGGCAGGCCATCCGCGATGCCGAACAGGTGCAGCAGTTGGTGGAAGCCGCTGGGGTGGGCAATACGCTGACGCTGCGGGTCATCCGCGATGGACAAGCGCGCACCTTCCAGGTGAAAACTGGAGTGCTGCCCGTAGACTTCTAAGCAGTTTTATGTGCCGTCAATTTGATCCCCGTGACACAATGGCCCTAGAGGCGGGGGTCAGGTATGGCTTGGGCAGTTGGTGAACAATTGCAAGGGGGACGCTACCGCATCGAGGCCGTTTTGGGGGAGGGGGGCTTCGGCATTACCTACCGGGCCTGGGATAGCGTTCGTGCCGACCAGGTGGTTATCAAAGTTTTGAACGACAGCCTTCGTGAGGATCCCGACTATCCCCACTTCCAGCAGAACTTCATGAACGAGGCGCTGCAACTGGCCCGCTGCCGCCACCCCCATGTGGTGAAGGTGGAAGAGGTGATCTGGGAGCAGGAGCGCTGGTGTATTGTGATGGAGTACATCCGCGGCCAGACTCTGCACCAGCTTCTGCGGCAAAAAGGGCCGTTGCCCCTGCCGGAAGCCCTGCGCCTGACGCGGGAGGTGGGATCCGCCCTGATGGCCTTGCACGAACAGGGGATCCTGCATCGGGATGTGAAGCCATCCAACATCATGGTGCGGGAGGGATCCGGGCAGGCAGTTTTGATCGACTTTGGCCTAGCTCGCGGCTACACCCAAGGTCTGATCCAACGCCACACCTCCTACGGCACCGATGGCTATGCTCCTCTAGAGCAATACGACAGCTTGCGCCGCCGCGGCGCCTTCACCGATGTCTACGCCTTGGCAGCAACCCTCTACACGGCGCTGACGGGGATGGTGCCTATGTGTGCGCCAGTGCGGGCCACAGGCCGCCAGTTGGATACCCCTCGCAGCCTTAACCCCAACATTCCCGAGGTTGTGGAGGCTGCCATTCTCAAAGGGATGGCTCTCCACCCAGAAGAGCGCCCGCAAACCATGGCCGAGTGGCTGGCACTGTTACCGGCAGAAGCCTCTCAACAAGGGAGGAAGCCGGTTGCTTTTGAGCCAGCCATCCGCACCCAAGAGCTGAGGGAGCTGGAGCAGATCTTGGCCCAGCCTCCAGAACCCCAAGACGAGCTGGAACAGCTCCTGTCCCGGCACTCGGCGGAAGAGCTAGAGCAACTGGTGGCACCTCCCACCCCTGCCACTGCCAAAAAAGCTGGAAGAGAAGAGGGATCCGGATCCCTGATTTTTCCTGAGGTCTGTCCAGAGGAGAGAGGGAAGGGGGGATCCCTGCCCGGAACTCTCTCTTGGCCAGAGTGGGTGGGGGAAGCAGCCCCTGCCTTGCAAGGTCTGTGGGATCGGCTGCGAGCGGGGCAGTGGGGGGAGGCGGATCGCTGGACGACAGCCCTGATGCTGAAGCTTGCTGGGCGCTCGCAAGTGGGCTTTTTTGATCCCAAGGATGTTCAGGCCTTCCCCTGCCCCATGCTGCGGCTGATTGACCAACTGTGGGTGCGGGCCAGCCATGGGCGCTTTGGCTTTAGCGTTCAAAAGCAACTGTGGCAAGGATGCGACCCCGGAGGAACCTCAATAGGCAGATCGCGATCCTTCTCCGCCTTGCCCCGCGAAGAGTGTATGGGGGAAGCCGTGGGTTGGCGGATCCAAGGTCGCTGGCTGGGGTACGGCGAGCTCAAAACCAGCCTGGATGCACCGCCAGGACATCTGCCTGTCGGCTTTTTTTGGGGCTACTCGGGTGGCTTGCGCTCGGCGCTGCTGACGCTGGATCGAGTGGTGCTGAAAAAGCTAAAAGCCTGTTTCTAAAAAACCTGGCTTGAAATGACTAAAATGGGTAGCCATCAATTCTTGAAAGGGGAGATGCTCTTTTCTTGTGGGTTTTCGCGAATAGCTAGACCCAAGTGAATCAATGCCGTCTCAACGGTATTGACCTGCTCTGCTAAAGTTTTCCACCCTCTTGCCTTTAAGCCATAACATTTGCCAAAGTAAGCTCGAGCTGCTGCAAAGGAAGCAAAGGTTTTTTTAAGAGTCGCTACGGTCCAGGGCTTGGCATTCAGCCGCAGCCAATTTCGTTGACCTTGCTGCTGTTGCTCGGTGATGAGTTGGTCTGTCAAGCTAACAAGCTCAGCATAGTTGCGCCGCGAGGTCGCGATTGCCGTTTCAAGACTCTCGATGAGACCCATGGTTGTTCTCCTGAGGCAACTTCCCTTGATAAGACTCCTGTTCTTTCTCCTGAAGCAACTTTCTAGAACCGGCAGAGAGCAAGTTGGTTTCAAAAACAGACTTGATGTTGTTCAGGTAACTTTGCAATAAGCTCTTAACCCATAGGATGGGAATTTGGTTTACCGCATTCTGAAGCTGGTCGAAGAGATGCTTGAGCTGCTTCAGAGCTACGATAGCATGACCGAGAACTTCTTGCGCTTGAAGCTGCTCTTCCACAAGCTCTCTCATTCTGTTGGCTAGCCGCTGATTCTCAAGTTCTTTCTCGGTGAGCAAACTAAGAGCTGCTTCCTCAGTCTCGACTATTTTAAATTCAAGTTTTTGGTTCTGCTCTTCCAGAAACTCAATCTGCTTAGTTAGTAAATCCGCCTCAACCCTAAAGCTAACACCTCTATTCGCTGGAAAGCTAATAAGTAGGTCGCTGTACTCTTGCTCTTGAAGCTACAGCTCTCTGAGTACAGGCTCTGCTAGTTCGGATAAGACTTTGTGAGCTAATCCTACTTTCAAAGTATCTCCGCCGCCGTGTCCGGGAATAGGAATTCTTAAATCACCCCGAACAGCCTGCGTGCTATGTCTGGCACGTCGCTGAACAATTTCCCAGCCCCACTCTTTTGCTTGACGCAAAATATCCCGTTTTCGCCAATTCCTTGGAGCCTGAATAATGGCTTGGATATTTCTCTGCTGCTCTATAATTTCATTTCGCCTCTTGATGAGATACCCTAGCTCTTCTTCGTCGGACATATGATAACATCCTTAGATGAGACTTTCACACTTAGCCTATCCGGTCTTTACGGAGACTAGGGGAAAGTTATGCGGCAAAGCCTTACATCTCAAAAAACATTGATACTAAGAAATATTTTGTAGCTTTGTCCGCGATCTTCCTCAGTAATTCCCAGGACAATCTAGAGGCAGTCAGACTTGGTTCTGCTTGCGAAAAAGGGTGAGTGGCTGGGGTTGGGGAGCTTACAGCCGGCTTGGAAGGGCCAAAAATCACCTGCCGGTGGGCTGTTCCGCGAATACTCAGGCGGCCTGCGCACGGCGCTGCCGATGCTGAAAAGGCTAAAAGCCTGCCTCTAAAAAAACTCCCCTCTCCCAGAGGAGAGGGGTCAGGGGCGAGGGATCCAAGAGCCTTAGTAGCGATGCACCAACTTGTTGATGGGCTTGAAGATGTCCGCCTCAAACTTTTTGCCCTTGAGCATGCGGTTCCAATAGAGCCAGGGTAATAGATGCACCTTGGCTAGGTACATGGAGTAGCGCTCCCGCGTTGGGTCCAGGGGGAAGGAGGGAGCTAGGTCGTGTTGATCTTATGTTAGGATAGAGAGAATAATTTATAGAGGAAAGAGGATGAAGTTGGTTTTTTTAGATGAAAACAAATGGCAGAAG
>NZ_JBSSCZ010000008.1:0-112857 GCF_054060215.1 Thermostichus sp. OS-CIW-30
GTTCTCGTTTTGACAAATTGGCCAGGAACTTCTTGAGTTTTCTCTATCTCGTCAGTGCTCTCTTTTGGCTCAAATGAAAGATCAACACAACCTAGTACCGCGGCTTTGACCACCTCTAGGTACTGCGGATTTTGAGTGAGGGCCTGTGCTTTGGCTTGCAATTGACCGGCTTCCGCCTCCGCTTGAGAAATGATGGTGCGGGCATCTTGGCGGGCCTGCTCGATCTCAAATTGCTTTTGCGCCAGTTGATTTTCGGCAATGGCCTTTGCCTCAATGGCCGCTACAAAATCGGGATCGAAGTCCACATCCCGCAGCAGAAAATCCAAAACCTCGATGCCGTATTCCTTCAGCAGAAGAGCCACCTGTTCCCGAATTTGTCCTTGCAGCAGCGGGCGCTCCGTGGAATACAGAGCCTGGGCGGAAAAGCCGCTGGTCTCGTTCAGGATGACCGACCGAACAATGGGAGCGATGCGATCCAGGTAATTTTCCCCCAGTTGCGTATAGACCTTGGGGGCGTCCACAATGCGAAACTGCAGCGTCGCCTCAGCCGCAATCTGCTGCCCATCCTGAGAAAGAGCCACCAGCCGCGGCGCGTAGGCAGTCGGGTCGTTGTCCTTCCAGGTGAGGGCCTGCGTTTTTACATCGAAGGTAACCGTGCGCGAGACAAAAGGCGGCACCCAATGCAGACCTGGCTGCAAAGCCATCGGGCTCACCCCCCCTCCCCAGGTGAACACCACCATATTTTCTCCATTGCCCACCAGTCGCAGCGGCCTGCCCATCGCCACTAGGATCAATACGGCTCCGGCAAGGGTGGCCTTGGGCAACCAGCGACCAACTCGCCTTTCCCAACCTTCTGCTCGCATCTCCCCATCTCCTGCGCATGCAGCCATTCTCGCGGCTGTGGGGAAATGAGGCTGAGAAATCGCCGCTATCTTTTAAGTTTTCTCCAGGGATCCCGCGAGAGATCCCGCGCTTGCTTACCCACTGTTCTCAACGATGTCGAGTTCTCTACAAAGTTCACAAAAGATCACTTCATACTTTGCAAAGACCCGTGACGGACAGGCGAAAAGGGAAGAAGATTAAGACATAATAAAGATTTGGGTTGCCGTTCATGCTGTCCATTCCCGATTACGAGCGGCGGGACATCCAAGTGCCACTCTCGTGCATCCCCGTTGCCGCCCGGGCCTTGATCCGGCAGGGGGTATCCGTCTGCTGGCGGGAAGAGAGCCTGTCTGCCCTAATTCGTCTGGGATCCAAAGGAGCCGCCGACCGAGCCGCCATTCTGCTGGTGGAAATGAGCCTCATGGGCCAACCTGAGGAGCTAAAAAGCTGGCTGGAGATGTGCTGGCAACTGCCCGCTTGTCTCAGGGAACCGCTGCAGGTGTAGGGGTACCCTCTGTGGACGAATGCGGGATCGGCTCCTGTAGCTATTCCTCTGTAGCTACTCTGAACATGTCTAAGACATCCCCCGCCGCCTTGCCCTGCTAGCCTCTCTCCCACTTTGTTTGGGAAGCTGCAAGCTTTTTTGCTCGAATTCTACCGAGTTTGTACCCCAGACTACAGCGCTGCTCAATCCAATTGTGACCTCAAGGTTTGCACTCCCCGCCGCGACCAGCTTACCGCTCCAGACCGATCGGCTACGTAGAGGGGTCGTTGTTTCTGCCGGAACCAGGTGACCACCGTCTCGCCGACAGAGCCAGAGCTAATGCCCGCCTGCACCTGAAAGCGCTCCAGGAGATCCAAAATCAGGGATCCCCCGTCCCACCACAGCCAGTCGATCTGGGCCGGCATCAGCGGGGATCCGGTTAGCTCGGCTTGCACATGGGTGCCGGCAGAGCCCAGCAGCAGCCAATGGGATCCCTCAGCCTCCAGTGTCAACACCAGGGGATTAGTGTAGACAGCTTGCAGCCGCAGCCGCTCCGAGAAAGGCATCCGATCGCCTGGCTGCAACACTCGATAGGGGATCCCGGCAGCTTGCACAGCACTGAGGGAGCGCAGGTAACTTTCGGAAGCCGCATTGGCCCCTCCCCCATCCCAAAATTGCCCAATCGCGCTGGCGGGACGCAGTCCTTTGGAGAAAGCCGACAGCAGGATCTCCCAGCCGCCATTGGCAGAGCCGACAGAGGTCATGGCCACCGCCCCGTCCAGACGGTGCAAGCCCTGCTGCCGCAAAAAGGGCAACACCGTGCGTTCTGCCAAACGGGGATCCCCGCTGTTGAGCAAGAGGTGGCGTCCTTCCGCTTGAATGGCCAGGATGGGGATTCGCCCACTGGCCAGGGCGGTGATCTGAACGGCTGGCCCCGGCCACAACCCCGGCCCCAACAGGATCCCGACCAGGATCAAGGCAGTGCCCTGCCAGCGGAAAGCCCGTTGCCACCGTGGCCAAAAGGTCACGGCCACCAGCGCGCCGTAGAGGAGCAAGCACTGGAGCAGAGAAACTCCGCCGGTGTAGTAGGAGCTGAAGGGCCAACCGGCTATCCAGCTCACCCAGTTGATCAAAGGCGTGAGAAGCAGCCCTAGGGGCCTTGCCAGCAGGGATCCCAGCCCTGGAGAGAGTAAAGCCACAAAGGCCACCCCGAACCCCGCCACCAGCAGCGGCACCAGCAGAATCAGCAGCAGCGGGTTGGCCAGCAGCGAGTAGGTGGGGATGCGGCCAAAGATGGCCACTTGCAGCGGCAAGGTCCAGATCTGGGCTGCCAGCGGAACGGCCAAGGCGGTGGCCACAGCCGGAGGCAAAAAGTCCAGCCGGGAAACAATTGGGGCTGTTCCGACCAGCAGGCCCAGGGTGGCGGCAAAGCTGAGCTGAAACCCCAGGTCTGTAATCCACAGCGGCTCGTAGATTAAGAGCAAAACTGCCGCCACCAGTAGCGTCCCCAGGGGATTGAGCTTCACCTTTCCTTCCAGGCGCGGCTCCGTCAGCACCAGCATGGCCGCCGCCCCCATCAGTGCCGCTCGCAACACCGAAGGGCTGAACCCCGTGAGGGCGGTATAAAGCCCCAGCACCGCCAGGATGCTCCCCTGCTGCAGGCGCACCGCCAACCGCCGTGTTAGGACAAACACCACCCCCACCAACAGCGACACATGGAACCCAGAAGCGGCCAGCGCATGGGCCATGCCGATTTCCCGGAAGGCATCCTGCAAGTCGAAATCCAATTGGGCGGCCCGGGATCCCAGCACCAAGGAAGCCAACAGATTCCCCTGCCGCTCCCCCAATCCAGCAACGAACGCTTCCCGCACCCGCCGCCGCAACACCCAGCCCCCCCAACCTCTTCCCCCCGGCTGCGGGATCACCTCGCGAGCGCTGAAGCCGGCAAAAGCCCCCTGGCGCTGCAGGTAGGCTTGAAAATCGAAGCTGCCCGGGTTCAAGGCCGGACTGGGCAGGTACAGGGATCCCGTCAGGCGCACCCGTTGGTTGGGGTGCAGTTCCCCTCCTGGTGGGGCAAAGGACTCTGTCCGAGCAGCGCGAACGGGGCTGGTGGTGACATAGAGCTTGCCGGAGACCGGACGAGCCGTGGAGTTGGCTTCCAACACCTGCTCTGCTCTCAGCCAAAATTGCAGCCGTCCGCTGCGGGTGGGACGGGGTTCCGAGAGGACGGTGCCCACCAAGTTCATCTGCTGCTGGGGGGCCAACAGGCTGATATCCGTCGGCCCGGGAAAAGGCTGCCGCCAACCCAGGTAATTCCAAGCCAGACACCCCACCAGACCCATCGCCAGCCAAGTGCGGGCCAGACGCGGTTGCCGCCGGCACAGCAGGGATCCCGCCAGCCCCAATCCCAGCAGGATCCCCCAGCCCCACCCGGCAGCCTGGGGCCAAGCCCGCACCAGCAGGCCCAAGATCCAGCCCAACCCCAGCAGATAGGTTCTTTCCATGTGCCGCAGACCCGTCTGCCCCCCACTGTACCGATGTGGTCAAGCGGGATCCATTGCGTTGTCTTAACCTTGCTCGCCTGCCGAAAGAATTGTATTAAAGGATACTCTTTCTCGACCTTGGCAAAGGGAGTGTAGATTAGGGCTGGTCGCGCCAGCGGGATGTAGTCCTTGGCAGTTTCCTGCGCCGGCATCCTGAAAACGACCCTAAAACGACCCTAAGTTATCTGTCCCCTTCCCCGCTGTTTCCCCTAGACCCTATGCGCATCCGATCCATCCGCGTTCTCAGTGGCCCCAACTACTGGAGCATCCGTCGTCATAAGCTGATTCAAATGCGGCTTGATCTGGAAGACTTGCAGGAGCGACCCACCAACACCATCCCGGGTTTCAAAGAAAGGTTGGAGGCCCTGTTGCCGGGACTGTGGGAACACCAGTGCTCCCGCGGCTGCTATGGGGGATTCTTGCAACGGGTGGAAGAGGGCACCCTCATGGGCCATGTGGTGGAGCATGTGGCCTTGGAACTGCAGACTCTGGCCGGCATGAAAGTGGATTTTGGCCGCACCCGCGAAACCTCCACCCCCGGCACCTACAACGTCGTGTTCGAGTATCAAGAGGCAGAGGCCGGGCGCTTTGCGGCCAAAGCTGCAGTCTACCTCTGTCAGGCTTTGGTGGATGGAGAAGACTACCGCCGCGACCTAGAACTGGACATTCAAGAGTTGCGAGAGATCCGAGAGAACGTCCGCTTCGGCCCCAGCACCCAAGCTTTGCTGGACGAGGCCGCCCTGCGCGGGATCCCCTATCTGCGCCTCAACAAGGGATCCCTGGTGCAACTGGGGTACGGCGTCTACCAAAAGCGCATCGAAGCCACCACCACTGAAAAAACCAGCATCATTGCTGCCGACCTGGCCGCCGACAAGCGGGCCACCAAAGAACTGCTGCAGGACATGGGGATCCCGGTGCCCAAGGGCTATACGGTGCGTCGCTGCAGCGAGCTGGCAGCCACCATCGAGGATGTGGGGGGCTTTCCGGTGGTGATCAAGCCCCTCAACGCCAACCACGGCAAGGGCATCACCGTCAACATCACCAGCCTGGAAGCCGCCGAGATCGCCTACGATGCCGCCAGCCAATACTCCGATGTGGTGTTGGTGGAAAAGCACCTGGTGGGGGATGACTACCGACTGCTGGTGATCAACAACAAGCTGGTGGCTGTGGCCAAGCGGATCCCAGCCTATGTGGTGGGAGATGGCCGCTCCACCATTCAAGAGCTGATCGACGAAGTCAACAGGGATCCGCGGCGGGGGTTTGGCCACGAAAACGTGCTGACCCAAATTAGCGTTGATGACATGACCCTGCGTATCCTCGAAAGCAAAGGCTACACCCTGGATACGGTGCTGCCCAAAGGAGAACATTGCACCCTCAAATCCACCGCCAACCTGAGCACCGGAGGCATCGCCGTCGATTGCACCGATATCATCCATCCCTACAACGCCTTCATTGCCGAACGGGCAGCTCAGATCATCGGCCTGGATGTGGCGGGCATCGACCTCATCTGCCCGGACATTGCCCAGCCCGTCAACGAAACCGGGGGCGGCATTGTCGAGGTGAACGCTTCTCCGGGTTTGCGCATGCACCTGGCCCCCAGCGAAGGGATCCCGCGCAATGTGGCTGAGCCCATCATCGACATGCTCTTTCCCCCCGGCAGCCACACCCGCATCCCCATCCTGGCCGTCACCGGCACCAACGGCAAAACCACCACCACCCGCCTGATCGCCCACATCCTCAAAGGCATCGGCAAGCGGGTCGGCTTCACCACCACCGACGGCGTTTACATCCAAAACCATCAAATTGCCAAGGGAGACATGACCGGCCCCCACAGCGCCCGCCTGGTGCTCAGGGATCCCACCGTAGAAGTGGCGGTGCTGGAAACGGCGCGAGGCGGCATTTTGCGAGAGGGGCTGGGGTTTCCGGAATGCGATATTGGCGTGGTGCTCAACGTAACCTCAGATCACCTAGGGTTGGGGGATATCGAAACCCTAGAAGACATGGCCCGCGTCAAATCCGTCTTGGTGGAAGCGGTACACGAGCGGGGCTACGCTGTCTTGAATGCCGATGATGGTCTGGTGGCCGCCATGGCCGCCAATGTCAAGGCGACAGTGGCCTATTTCAGCATGAACCCGGAAAATCCCCTCATTCAAAAGCACATTGCTTCCGGGGGCATAGCAGCTGTCTATGAAGAGGGCCACATCTCAATTTTGAAACGGGGCTGGAAACTGCGCATAGAAGATGTAACCAAAATTCCCCTCACCCTCTCTGGCAAGGCCAGCTTCATGATCCAAAATGTGCTGGCCGCTACTTTGGCAGCCTTCCTGCACGGGGTTTCCATCGACGACATCCGCATGGCGCTGGGCACCTTCACCAGTTCTGTGGCCCAAACCCCTGGTCGCCTCAACTTGTTCGATGTGGGGGGCTACCAAGTGCTGGTTGACTATGCCCACAACCCAGCAGGTTACGAAGCCATTCAAAGTACCCTGGAGCGCTGGGATTGCCAACGAAAAATTGGGGTTATCGGCGGGCCTGGGGATCGGCGCAACAGCGACCTACGAGAGCTGGGAGTCTTGGCAGCGCGCATGTTCGACCGAGCCATTGTCAAAGAAGATGATGACCGGCGAGGACGGGAACCAGGCGAGGTGGCCGCCCTAATCCGGCAGGGTTGGGAACAGGAAAAGGCAGGGGATCGTCTGCAGGAAATCTTGGATGAGGCAACTGCTATCGAAACCGCTCTGGAGAAAGCCGAACCCGGAGACCTGGTGGTGATCTTTCCGGCGGATGTACAGCGCACCATCCAGATCATCACCCGCTTTCAAGACAAGCTCAACCCCAAACCCAGTTACCGTGGCTCCTCCTACAGCATCGGCCCAGATTTGATCTCCCCCAGCCCTGACGTCAAACTGTCTTAGGCTGGCTGCCGACAACTCCAGAGTGCTCTATGGCCTCCATTCCTGGACAGACATCGAGAATTGAGTGGGCGGAGGTGACCCATAAGTCCTCGGCGGCGATATCCTAAGTTTAGGCTGGCGGGGGCAGGGCAGTTTGTCTCTTCTCTTAGAAAGAAGCAGGTGTTCGGCTTGAGGGATCCCCGGCTTTCAAGGGGCCCTAAGCATCTCCAAAAAAAGCCTGAGGACGTCAGGGATCCAGACGTCAGGGATCCAAAAGGGCTTGAGGATCCTATCCCGCTAACGAGCAAGGACTCCGTCTCGCTGACATAATGGGAAGGTCGTTAGGGTAGTCGTGAACTTGGCAAGGTAGGAAAACAGCTCATGGACAGCGCTCTGCTTCAAGCGGCTCGCCAGATTTATCAATTTCATCTGCAGTATCGACCGGAAGTGCTGGAGCAACCTCCGCGGGGGGTAGTTATTCACCGCCGTACCCTGCGAGGGGATCTGATCTTTTCCGAGTTCCCCATCCTGCTGCCCCAGGAAACTTTTATTCCGCTGCAGCAATTGGAGCCGCTGCGGTGAGGCACAAGGAGCTACGCTGACAGAGCAGATCCTTCCTTTTTCTGCCTTTAGGGACTCCGTCCTGCCGACGCGATGGGAATGGCTGCCATGCTCGAGATTCTCCCCTACTGCACAACGCTCACATGATGTGGCTGAGCATGATGTGGCTGAGCAGCGCCGACGCCAACAGAATCTGGGAGCTGCGCCTGTTGGCCTGGGTGCTGGTACTGGTGCTGGGGGCCTGTGTGGGCAGCTTCTTGAACGTGGTGGTCTATCGCCTGCCGCAGGGTCTTTCTCTGCTCCATCCCGGATCCCATTGTCCAAGCTGCAAGACGCCGCTGGGCCCCACGGAGAACATTCCCATCCTAGGCTGGTTGTTGCTGCGCGGTCGCTGCCGCCATTGTGGAGCGCAGATTAGCTGGCGCTACCCTGCCGTTGAGGCGTTGACAATGGGCCTGTTTGCCCTCAGCATCGGCGCTTTGGGGTTTTCTGCCCAAGGGATCCTCACCTGCATCTTGTTGAGCTGGCTGTTGGCCCTGGCGCTCATCGATCTGGATACCTTTTTGCTGCCGGAGGAGCTGACCCGTTCAGGCCTGGTGGTGGGGCTTTTGGCCCGCCTGGCTCTGCCGTGGCTCCAGGGATCCGGATCCCTGGCCGCTACAGGCCTGTCACTGGTGGAAGGGATTGCAGGAGCTGTGCTGGGCCTCTGGCTGCTGGAGGGCATTGGCCTCTTGGCCCGTTGGGTCTTGGGGCGGGAGGCTATGGGCGGGGGAGATGGCAAGCTGTTGGCCCTGATCGGCATGTGGTTGGGCTGGCAGGGGGTGGTGGTGGCCCTTCTTTTGGGTTCCGGGTTTGGCCTGCTGGCTAGCTTGCTGGCCATGACCAAGGGGCGGGCCCGCCTGGGAAAGCCCATCCCCTTCGGCCCCTACTTGGCTATGGGCGGAGGGGTAGCCGCTCTAGCCGGATCCCAACTGGTGGAGGGCTACCTGCGCTGGCTTGACCTGGTGGGGTAGAGGGAACGTCCATTCAACATTGGATACTTCATGTTTCGGGATCTATGACTTCAAACTGATCGGGAAAAAGAATGAGATTAAAATATCGAAAACCTCCTACCAAGCTCAAATCCGGAACCGCTAAATCAACCGCATAGCCTTCAGTGGGATCTGAGTAACATTCCACAATGGATCCCTGAGTTCCAGCAGGAATAGTGGTCTCGCTGAAATACTCCTTGACATCTGCCACAGTTTTGACTCTACTGTATGGCTTGATTCTAGAAGTGGTTTTACTCATCATTGTGTACCTCTAGCCAATTGGTGACCAAACGAGGGATTAAACTTTCCTTATCAACCTGCCACACGGTCACTAAAGTGCCTTTTTTCTGATTGAGGCCCAAAATTTCAATCTTGACTCGATAGCGGCTTCCATAGGGTGTTGGAAACGGATCCCCGGCTAAGGCGCAAGGCAGAGCAGCAGTAACCTGTTGCAGAATGTGAGCAAATCCCACCCTTCTTCCCTCTGGTGTACTGACATCATAGCCAAGCTCTGCAAAGGCAATCCACTTGCCTTGATTTCCAGGATTAGCTGGATTCATAGAGTAATCAACGAACTTGGCAGGATCCACTGCTGCTTCAGAAGCCCTGGGCAAGGATCCGGCCATGGTTGCAGCTTTTGCCGACTTCACGTAAGGTCTAAGGACTCCGTCCCGCTGGCGCGAACAGTAGCCCAGACGTCTCACGCTAACCTGAAACAACCATATTAATTACTCCACCCCCTCGATCCGGTCTTCCACTTCCTGGTACAGCTCCTGCAGACGCTCGATATTGGCCTGGGAAGTCTGCCAGTAGCCACGCCCATGCACCTCCAGCAGGGATCCGACAATGCGCCGGAAGGAGTGGGGATTGAGGTTCATCAAGCGCTGCCGCATGGCCTCATCCTTGATGAAGGTCTCGTTGGTTTCTTCGTAGATCCAGTTGTCCACCGCGCCTGCCGTAGCTGACCAGCCGGAGGTGTTGACCAGCCGCTTGGCGATCTCCCGTACCCCTTCGTAGCCGTGCTTGAGCATCCCCTCATACCACTTGGGGTTGAGGAGCTTGGTGCGGGCGTCCAGACGGATGGTTTCGCTCAGGGTGCGGATCTGGGCGTTGGGCGTGGTGGTATCTGCCATGTAGGCCGAGGGGGCCTTGCCGTCGGGGCGCAGGCTTTGCACCAGCTTGGTGGGATCCGCGTCGAAGTAGTGGCTGACATCGGTCAGGCTGATCTCCGAGGAGTCCAGGTTCTGGAAGGTCACATCCACCGTCTTCAAGCTGGCTTCAAAAAGCTGTCGCATCTGCTGGTTGGGCAGGTTGGAGCCGAAGGCAAAGGACTTGCGGGATAGGTACATCTCCCGCAGCTCGCTTTCATCTTCCCAAGAGCTGTTTTCCACCGCCAGGTTGATGTTGGCGGAGTAGGATCCGGAAGCGTTGGAAAAGACCCGCGTTGCCGCCTGCTCCAACGTCAGCCCCAGTTCTTCTGCCTGCTGCAAGGCGTGCTTGCGCACAAAGTTCAGCTCCGGTGGCTCCACCGCTGCGGCCGCCAGCTTCACCGCCCGGTCGATCAGGTCCATCTGGTTAACAAACAGATCCCGGAACACCCCCGAGCAGTTCACCACCACATCAATGCGGGGCCGGCCCAGTTCCTCTAAGGGGATTAACTCCACCTTGTTCACCCGCCCCAGGGCATCGGGTTTGGGTCGCACCCCCAGCAAACACAGCACCTGCGCCAGCGACTCCCCGTAGGTCTTGATGTTGTCGGTGCCCCAGAGCACCACCGAGATGGTCTCCGGGTACTTGCCGCCGTTACTGCTCATCTCGCGAGCCAGCAGCCGTTCCACCACGATCTCCGCAGACTTAATCGCGGCTGCCGTGGGGATGGACTGGGGATCCAAAGCGTGGATGTTGCGCCCTGTCGGCAACACATTGGGGTTGCGGATGGGATCCCCTCCTGGCCCCGGCAAAATGTACTCCCCTTCCAAGGCCCGCAGCAGGGATCCCAGCTCATAATCTGCCGTAATTTGCTTGAGGCACTCCTCCAGAAATTCAAACAAGGGCTTCAAAAGATCCGGATCCACCTGGGGGTAGCCCGCTTCTTTTAGGACTGCCAACCAGGGGGCTTGCCGGCCCATGTTGAAAAAGTTGAGCTTGGCCACCCTAGAGACCCGCCCCTGGGCGTCGGTCTGCTCCTGCACCAGCGCCGCCACCGCCTTCTGGCAGGCCTTGTTGATGCGATCCAGCAGCTCCGTATCCGCCAGGTGTCCCCGATCCCGGTTGCGGTAGATCTCGTCGATATCCCGGCCCAGGCTTTGGGCAAGAATGCGGGGCAGGCCGAGGATCCCTTCTTCGGGGCGGTCAATGCTGGCAATGCTCACCAGGGTGGCAATCGCCTCCTCTGCCGTGGGGGGCGCTCCAATGACGTGCAGACCACAGGGCAACAGCCGCGACTCGATCTCCATGAGCTTGGCGTAGATCTTGCCCACCACCGTGTCCCGCTCTTCCAAGCTCAACTGGGCAGCATCCCCCGCAGGAAGATCCACATCCTTGTCCAGGTTCACCAGCCGCGCCTTGTCGCAGATGGCGTTGACGATGGCGATGCCCCGCGCCCCCTCCCGCAGGGTTTGGTAGGAGCCGATCATCTCCCGCAGCTCTTGCAGCCCCTTGTAGAGGCCGGCGTTTTCTGCCGGCGGCGTCAGGTAGCTGATGGTACAGGCGTAGCCCCGCCGCTTGGCAATAGTGGCCTCACTGGGGTTGTTGGCGGCGTAGTAGTACAGGTTGGGCAGGGATCCAATTAGATTATCCGGATAGCACTCGCCCGACATGCCGATCTGCTTGCCCGGCATAAACTCCAGGGATCCATGGGTGCCAAAGTGCAACACCGCATCCGCCCCCCACACTTTCTCCAGGTAGGTGTAGTAGGCGGCAAAGCCGTGGTGAGGGCTGGCTGACCTGGAAAAAAGCAGCCGCATGGGATCCCCTTCATAGCCGAAGGTGGGCTGCACCCCGATGAACACATTGCCAAAGTGCTTGCCGTAGATCAACAGATTTTGCCCATCGGTATTCAGGTGCCCCGGCGCTGGCCCCCAGTATTGCTCGATGGCTTTCACGTAGGGTGTCAGCGCCTCGTACTCCCGCACCGACAGTTTGGCGGCCACATTCAGCTCCGGGCTGGCGTACTGGGCCTGGGGATCGTGGAGGATGGACTCCATCAGCTCCTGCGGGGTTTTGGGCAGCTCTGGCCCCAGGTCGTAGCCGTTGTGGGCCAGGGCCTGCATCACCCGGTGAATAGAGGCAAATACATCCAGGTAGGCTGCTGTCCCCACATTGCCTTTGTCCGGTGGGAAGCTGAAGACGGTGATGGCGATCTTCTTCTCCAGCTTGGGCTTGCGCCGCAAATTGGCCCATTTAATGGCCCGCGCCGCGATCAGCTCGATCCGATCCTGCATTGCGTGAGCTTTGCCGGTGGCCGCATCCCGCCCTGAGAGGATGATGGGATCGATGGCCCCGTCCAGCTCGGGAATGGCAATCTGCAGAGCCACCTGCACCGGGTGCAGCCCCAGGTCGCTGGCAGCCCATTCCTCCGTCGATTGAAACACCAAGGGCAGCGCCACCATGTAGGGGCGATTCAGCCGTTGCAGCGCTTCCACCGCCTTGGGGTGATCCTGCCGCGCCGGCCCTCCCACCAGGGCAAACCCGGTTAGCGACACGACCACATCCACAATGGGCGCTGTCTTCTGCGCGTTCCAGAAAAACTCGTTCACTGGCTTGGAGAAATCTAGACCCCCGGCAAACACCGGCACCACCCGCGCCCCGCGCGACTCCAGCTCTTGCACCATGGCCACGTAGTGGGCATCATCCCCCGTCACCAGGTGGGTGCGCTGCAACACCAACCCCACGCAGGGAGCCAAGGGATCCTTCACCTCCTCTGGCAGATCCTCGCGGGCGTTGTACCAATCCCAATACTCCGCCAGGCTGGCAAACATCTGCGGCGCCAGCGGGTGCCAAATGCCCATTTCCAGATAGGTGACCGGCTCGGCAAACTTGACCTGATCCCGCATCCCCGGCAGGTAGCGATCCGCCAGCATCAGCAAAAAGTTCTCCAGGTTCTCGCGGGATCCGCCCAGCCAGTACTGGAAGCTAAGCATGAAGTTGCGGGCATCCTGGGCCTTGTCAAAGGGCAGGTACTTCAGCACCTTGGGCAGCGTCTGCAACAGCTTCAGCATCCCCTCCTGGAAGTTGGATCCCTGCTGGCGCTTGCGCATGAACTGGGCAATGGCGCTCTTGGACTGTCCCAGCTGCGCCATAGAAAAGGATCCCATCTTGTTCAGGCGCATCACCTCCGGCATGGAGGGAAACACCACCACCGCATCCAGCCGTTCCCGCAGGGGCTGCACCGCCTGCACCACCTTCTGGGCAATGTCTTCGATAAAAATCAGGGATCCGATAAAGACATTGGCCGTTTCCAAATCCCGCTTGAAGGCATCGTAGCCCGCCGGATCCCGCAGCTCCTCCACCAGATAGCCGGCCAGCTCCACCGCCAGCTTGGAGTTGTGGGCGTTGATGCGCTGCACAGCCGCCGTTAGGGCACTCTGATATTGCGGCTCCAACACCACATACACCACCTTCATCAAGCGGCGATCCCCCACCTCGGCAGGGGTAACGTGGCGGGTGATGGGCTTAACCAGAGTAAACATGCGGTCGCTCTCCGTCGTGCAATGCAAAAATTGGGTAAACCGGGGAAAGGATTCTGTCCTGCTAACGCGAAAGGACTCCGTCCCGCTGACGCGAAAAGACTCCGTCCCGCTGACGCGATAGGCAGGATCCCCTATTGTCTGTTTCCCGTTCTACCAGAGAAACGGATCCCTGCTGGGGGCATGGCGGCAAGGTCGTAATAACTCGCAATGATCGCTGAGGTACTGTAAAGGGGAAGAGGATCCCTTCCCCAGAGAGCGTCCCCTTCTAAGGATCCAATGGACTTCTCACCCCGCGCCCGCCTTTATTCAGCACATGGGTGTAAATCATGGTGGTTTTGACATCTTTGTGGCCCAACAATTCTTGGACGGTGCGGATGTCGTAGCCGTTTTGCAGGAGATGAGTGGCAAAACTATGGCGGAAGGTGTGGCAAGTAAACTACCCGACTCCGTACCGCTTTAGCGATACAGAGTAGGCTTTTAGTAGCCCTGGGCCTGCTCTGCTCTACCAGAGAACAAAACAGGCCCGAACCTCTAGGCTGGTTTACAGCAGCCCCAATCGACCGTTACCAGTGCCTTAAATAACCGTTTCTGGCGCCCGCAATGTTATTATAGCACAAGGCAAGTGAAGTCGCACATTCCTCCCGACACTGACTTTATGAGTACAGTGCGAGGCTCCTGCGATTTCTAGCTGACTTGCTCCAGGAGCTTTCTGGGTCTAGGTATAGGTGTGTTAATGCTCATTCAGCCAGATAAAAACCCTTTGGAGGTAATTATC
This sequence comes from Thermostichus sp. OS-CIW-30, assembly GCF_054060215.1. Taxonomy (NCBI): domain Bacteria; kingdom Bacillati; phylum Cyanobacteriota; class Cyanophyceae; order Thermostichales; family Thermostichaceae; genus Thermostichus; species Thermostichus sp. OS-CIW-30. The sequence goes on from NZ_JBSSCZ010000008.1 coordinate 13,862, forward strand.
GCTCAAAATGTTGACTATACAGACAAATTAGGGCAGCATTACACTAGGCGATGGAAAAGTCTGCTTCTTAGGTGATTATCAGTCATCTAGCTGCAGAAACACATGTTAGGCGACAGGGAGCTTTTAATGACGACCGAGTTGCTCTATCACCAACCAGTGGCACTGATCGCCATCGCGCTGCTTGCATGCATGGTGATCGCTGCGGGCTCGGGGTACAAACTCGGTCGCAGAGGACGCCAAGCACAAAACGAGCTGACGCGAATTCAGATCGGGAGCATTCAAGCGGCAACCCTGGGACTGCTTGCCCTTCTTCTTGGATTCACCTTCGCCATGGCGCTGTCCCGATTCGAGTACCGGAAGCTAGTTCGCAAAACGGCGGCGTTGTTTGCCGAGACGTTATGTGAAAGTGCGGCTCTGCATTCTACAAGTCAACAATTAATAATGTAATAATCTGAAAGGAAATCGCAATGCCATATCAAGCCGAAATTAGTCGAGCCAATCCGAGTTGTTTCTTGTTCCTCATTGACCAGTCGGGATCGATGTCAGACTCGTTCGGTGGTAGTGGGCCAAACAAAAGAAAAGCGGATGGTGTCTCCGATGCAATCAACAAGCTGCTTCAAAACTTAGTCATCAAGTGTGCCAAGAGCGATGGAGTTCGAGACTATTACTATGTTGGCGTAATTGGTTATGGTGCTTCAGTCGGTTCAGCCTTTATGGGCTCTCTCGCTGGCAAGGATTTATCACCCATTAGCCAAATCGCAAATTCACCGGCTCGAATCGAGGAGCGTAGCAAGAAAGTGGATGATGGAGCCGGCGGGCTCGTGGAACAGACTATCAAGTTCCCAATTTGGTTTGATCCCGTCGCTAACGGAGGAACTCCAATGTGCCAAGCATTAACGCAGGCCAAGACGATCGTTCAAGACTGGATTGCCCAGCACCCTTCCTGCTTTCCTCCCATTGTGATAAACATAACAGACGGTGAGGCGACAGATGGAAACCCTTCTGATGCTGCAAACGAAATCAAATCATTAGCGAGCTCTGATGGTAACGTTTTGCTATTCAATGTTCACTTGTCTTCTCAGAAGGCTAATCCTATTGAATTTCCAGACTCCGATAGCGGACTGCCCGATGAGTTTGCCCGCTTACTCTTCAGTATGTCGAGCATACTGCCAACACACATCCAGAATGCAGCAAAACAGGAAGGATATCATATCTCGGAGGCAAGCCGTGGGTTTGTTTTCAACGCTGATATCGTTTCGGTAATTCGTTTCTTGGATATTGGAACGCGTCCAAGCAATCTGCGCTAGTTTTGGAACCTATGAGACTCTCACTACACCATTTCTGGCTGCAAAAGCTTGGCAATGAAGAAGCCGATTACGAGGACGCTTTCGCCCCCAAAATAGATGGCATAATCGATCAGGAGACTTTTGCAATAGCTATTGCCGACGGTGCAACTGAGAGTTCTTTTGCATCCGATTGGGCTAAGATGCTCACTCGTGCTTTTGTCAAAGAACGCTTCACGAACATCCAGGCTCTGCAGGCCCGCACGGAAATATTATCGAAGCGATGGCACACTTTTGTAAACCGTAGACCATTGCCTTGGTTTGCAGAAGAAAAGGTTCGCCTTGGAGCCTTCGCAACGCTGCTCGGCGTCGAACTCACCTCAAACTCAAACGATTCAAACGAATCGGGATCTTGGTCAGCAATAGCAGTCGGTGACAGTTGTCTCTTTCAAGTCCGCAATGATGATCTTGTCCTCTCTTTTCCCATTTCCAGCGCAAGCGAATTTGGAAGTTCTCCGACTTTGCTTTCCACCAATTTGGCCCGCAATTCGCAACTCTGGGAGAAAGTCAAGCGCCAAACTGCAGAATGGCAATCAGGCGATCTCTTGCTACTTGCCACAGATGCCCTCGCGTGTTGGTTCCTCACCGAGCATGAGAACAATGAAAAGCCCTGGAACATTCTCTACGGTTTTACCGAGAATTCGTCGCCTCAGGAATCATTCAAAGCGTGGGCGAATGATGCGCGTCGTTCTACCCGCCTGAAAAATGATGACATCACCTTACTCTTAGTGAGGCTCTGAATTTGTTGTGCGATTACCAAGAGGCGATGAATACTTAGCTGCAGTTCAAAACCCCAGCACAGCTTTCAGCGATCCGGAATTAAAGGTTTCCATCCCAGATACTGATCAGTTCGGAATTCCTAAGCCTTACTCCGGAGGGTTCACAACCACATTTCATCTCCGAAATCATTCGCAACATTGGGCAGTCCGCTGTTTCACCAGAACCATTCCAGATTTGCAGAGACGCTATGAAGCTATTGGGCGGTTCCTGCAAACCTGTACAGACGGTTTTTTTGTAAAGGCCATTTGTCTTAATGAAGGAATTAGAGTTGGCAACCAGTGGCATCCCATCATAAAGATGCAGTGGCTCGATGGCGAAACTCTGAACACCTTCATCGACCGCAATATCTCTACGCCTGGAGAGATTTCTAAGCTCATTCCAGAGTTTGTCGATTTGGTGAAACGTCTCGAAAGCCTCAAAGTAGCTCACGGGGATCTCCAGCACGGTAATATTCTCGTCAAGCAAGGGAAGCTCTACCTTATTGATTATGATGGATTCTACCTCCCCGAACTCTCCAGCCTTAGGACAAATGAGATCGGACATCTTAACTATCAGCATCCTTCAAGAACCGCTGCTCATTACAATTCAACGATAGACCGGTTTTCGGCCATCGTGATATATCTCGGTCTTTCAGCGGTCGCCGCTTCGCCCCCTCTCTGGCGCAAGTACGACAACAGCGAGAATATCCTATTTCGCTCAAATGACTTTGCAGATGTCGATTCATCTCCACTTCTCATTGACATTTCTAAAATCTCCCAACTTGCCCCTCTTGTGGAGAGATTCAGGGGCGTTTGCAGGCTCGAATTCGATAAAGTTCCGTCTCTTGATCAGTTCATTTCTGGCAACTTCACCTTTCCAAAGATCACAGTCCGCCCTCCCGCTCCAGCCGTTACTGTTCCCCAAAGGCGCAGCCAGTATCCAGTCATTGACGCTTCTCTTTCTGGCTCACTCTCAGAACATATCGGCGACCGGGTGGAAGTAATCGGACTGATTACCGATTACCATTCTGCACAAAATAAGCACGGACAACCTTACATATTCCTCAACTTCGGTTCTTACCCACACCAAACCTTTACACTTGTTTTGTGGTCTACTTCCCTGGCTGCGTTCCGCCGTGATAAAGTTGATCCTCTTTCTCTCGTTCACAAGTGGGTCAAAGTTACTGGCGTAATTGGTAGGTATCGGGACAGACTGCAGATGACAATTGAACTTCCGTCTCAAGTTCAAATATTGTCAGGCGAGGAAGAAGCTCGCCAATGGCTTGGAGTCAAGCCGTCTGTATCGCCATCTCCACAGATTCGACGCCCAATTTCACAACCTGACGAATCAGTTTTTAATACTATCTATTCGGGCAAACGTGCTACTCCTAGTGGTACTCAGTCATCGACCACATCTCCGTCAAAGAAATTTGATTCTTCACTTTTTAATACTATCTATTCGGGCAAACGTGCTACTCCTAGTGGTACTCAGTCATCGACCACATCTCCGTCAAAGAAATTTGATTCTTCACTTTTTAATACTATCTATTCGGGCAGACGTGCTACTCCTGGTGGTACTCCGTCATCGACCACATCTCCGTCAAAGAAATTTGATTCTTCCCACGGCATCCTTGGCGGATTAATACTCGGAATCGTCGGTGCATTAGTTTTGGGTTTCTGGGGTTTCGTGGCAGGCGCCGTGCTCGGTTACCAAATTGGCAAGCGATTATGAAAGGACAACACACTCTATGAGCTGGCGATTCAGAAAAATCTTCCGTTGGGGTCCATTCCGCACCACTTGGACAAAACGAGGCTGGGGATCCTGATGCTTTTGGGGCTGATGGGTTACCCAACATAACAAGTCACTGCACCCGACTTGATGCTAATCTTTGAACAGTACCCAAACCTACTGGCGGCGGGTGAGTTTAGCCGTTAGCCAGCGCGACTTAATCTCAAGTGTAATAATATCCAACATCGAGGAGTTGGAAAGATGAACACAGTGATTACCATTCCTCTGGATGCAGATACAGCGAGACTTTACAGTCAAATTCCTGCTGACCTGCAAAGAAAGTTTCAGTTGTTACTTAACCTTTGGCTGCGCGACCTTATCGTACCACCGCGTCCCCTTCAGGTTGTCATAGATGAAATCAGCCAAAAAGCACAGGAGTGTGGCTTAACTCCTGAGATACTGGAATCTCTGCTGAATGTCGAATGAACCATGCTTTGTTTTTGATACCAATGTTGTTATCAGTGCGCTCCTGTTGAGATGTTCTGTCACTCGTCAAGTCTTTGACAGGGCAACACAGAGAGGCAAATTGCTTATCTCACGTGTGACCGTTGAAGAATTGAGCGATGTCCTGCGGCGCAAAGGATTTGAAAGGTATATAACCGAGGAAGAACGGATGGAGTTCTTGAGCACTTTTGTTAGAGATGGCGTCTTGGTGGAGATTGTAGAGCGCGTGGCGACGTGTCGTGATCCCAAAGACGACAAGTTTCTTGAACTGGCTGTTAATGGCAAGGCAAGATGTGCGTGCCGTTAGATGTACCCAGAGACAAGATAATGAGCAAGCTCAAATGCCCTCATTGCGGGAACCCAGGGATCCCTGTCCTCTGCAAGGTGTGCCTCGGCTCAACTGTGCCTGCGACCTGCAAAGCGTTATGAATCTTTGTTTGAGTCGTAATTGAGAGGAAATAGGTGAGCTATAATTCCTAATGGACTTTTCTTTTCATTGCAGGTTGGGTAATGCAAAAACAGGAAGTCCTTACATTACTGGCAAATCACCAGAACACTCTGAAGGACTTTGGCGTAAAGTCTCTAATGCTCTTTGGTTCAGTAGCAAGGGATGAAGCGCAAACAGACAGTGATATCGATCTGCTAGTAGAGTTTGACCGTCCAGTTGGATTGTTCACTTTTGCACGCTTGAAACGATATCTAGAGGAAATTTTAGAGAGTCCGGTTGATCTAGGTACGCCTGACTCCCTCAAGCCCTATCTGCAAGAATCCGTTCTCCGGGAGGTGGTTCGTGCCTTCTAGAGATTGGCAGAACAGAGTAAGATCGGAAATAGAGGCAATTAAGTTAGATGAGGATCCCTCTGGGCCAGGATATATGGTTGTTTCAGACTGCAGGAAAGCAACTTGGGGATCCCAGGTTCCCCTAGTCTGCTTTGGGAGACAGATAAGGGGTATGTTTGTGTTGGCCGGTTAGAGATCGAAGGCAGGGCAAATGTCCCAGACTTATTCGGAATGACTATCGCAAACGGAGCTATTGTACTGGCTACCGTCTCATCGCCATTTGAATTGACTATAAGTAAACACACAAGCTCTCAAGCACGGGGGGGCAACGGTGGGCATTGGATCCCGGGAACCAGGGATTCCAGCAAGCCGCTACAGGCATCCCAGAGCAGCTCGATCACGTAATGGAATCCAGCCTCACCCCCGTAGTAGGGATCCGGAACTTCTTCGTCAGAATGAGAGCGGCAATAGCTGCATATCAGGCGCACTTTCTCGGCATATTTTCCCTGGGGATCCAAGCTGAGAATGTCGCGGTAATTTTGTCGATCCATAGCCAGGATCAGGTCAAACTCGCGCAGGTCGGCAGGTCGAATCTGGCGGGCCTTGCCTTGTAGCTCTAGGCCATAGCATCGGGCTGCTTGTTGCATGCGCCTATCTGGGGGGCTGCCGATGTGATAGGCTGCCGTACCTGCTGAGTCGCAGAGAATCGCTTCCGAAAGGCCGCTGCTGCGCAAAAGGTGATTGGTGATGCCCTCAGCAGTGGGAGAACGACAGATGTTGCCCAGACAGACAAACAGAAGCTTTTGGCTCATGGCAACCTCCCCATCGGATCCCATGTGTGGGCCCACCACAGGATGTATCCGCCTGCAACAGCGGGACGGATTCCCTTTCTATTTTCCACCAAGAGCCGCTGCAATGTTTTGCCGGCGGCTATCGTAACATTGCAGATTTAATTGAACCGACAAGGGATCCCCAGGCACTGCTGCAATAGCTTCAGGTACTCTTGTCCATCCATGAGAAAAGCACCAAAACGGGCCAGGTGCGGGTTCATCAACTGAGCGTCGAAGAGGCGAAAGCCCCGCTCCCGTAAGTGCTCCACCAACTTCACCAAGGCCACCTTCGAGCCGTTGGGGATGCGGTAGAACATCGACTCGCCGATAAACGCCGCTCCAAGGGCAATACCCAGGATCCCGCCTGCCAAGGTCTCTCCCTGCCAGGTTTCAAAGCTGTGGGCAAAGCCAGACCGGTGCAGAGCTGCGTAAATCTGCTTCAGCTCGGGGCTAATCCAGGTTTGGGGACGAGCGGCACAGCCCTCTACCACCTGCTCAAAAGCGCAGTTCAGCCGCACCTGAAAGCGACCGCTGCGCACCAAGGGCCGCAACGAACGGGGGCAGTGAAATCGCTCATCGAGGGGGATCACCGCGTGCCGGTCGGTGCCGTACCAGGCCAGGGATCCCGTCTCTTCGTCGGCCATCAGAAAGTAGCCTTGGGCATAGCCTGACAAAATGGTGGCCAGATCCACCTGCATTGCCTCAGTTGCGCTCCTCAAGATTGCCATTCTGCAGAGAGGCTGGCAAAATCCCCCCCATTGGCCCTGGGGTGACAATCCACACAGCCGCTCACCCGCACAGGAGTGGGAAACTCCACTTGCAGATGCAGGGCACGGAAATAGCGAGAATCTGCCAAGCGATAGGGCACCTGTTCCCCCTGTCGCAGGGGCCGGGAGTTGGGCCGCAAATAGCCCCAGGCCAGTTGTAAAGCCACGCCGCTCAGGGGCTGGATCTGCTGGCCATAGTGGTTGGGATCCTGCAGCAGCCGTCGCCAGGTTTCAGTGGGCAACACTTGGGCGGGCAACGCCACATGGCAACTGCCACAACTGCGCACATATTGAGCTTGCTCCAGTTGGGCTTGAGTCAGGCCCTGCTGCGCTTGTGCTCCCAGGTTCTGCGCTGATCCCGCCAGCAGGGATCCCATAAACCCGGCCAGGATGACTACCATGCTGCAAATCCAAAACCGCCGGCGTCGTCCTTGCAAAGGAGCCATGCTCTCACACCCACTGCCCATGCTTTCCCACTCTAGACCCACTCTAGATCAGGTGGCCGCTCGCCACAGTGGGACGGAGTCCATAAGATCCGGCCTCAACTGCTGGGATCGACTTGATCGACTTGGCCTATTTTTGGAGGAGCTTGAGAGATCGCGGATCTCCTGCTGCATTTTCCGCATTTCTTGAGGCATCTCCCGCAGCTCCTCTTGGGCTTGATCCGTGCAGCGCTCGATGGCGCGGGTGCGCCTGTCAAAGCCGGCGACGGTCAAGTTTTTGGATCCCTCTCTGGATCAACCTGGCCAGAACCAGAGGGGAGGCTGTCTGGGTTTAAAATAGCGGGGCTGCAGACTTTCCCACCAAGCGCTCATGAACTCGCCCAGCTTACTCTGGCCGGATCCCGACGGGATCCCAGTGCCCTCTCAACCGGGGATCCTTGGCATTTTGGCTTCCGGCAATGGCAGCAATTTCGAAGCTATTGCCCAAGCCATTGAGGCTGGGGAACTGCAGGCCCAGATTGCTGTGGTCATCACCAACAACCCCAAAGCCTACGTGCGGCAGCGGGCCCAAAAGCGAGGGATCCCTTGCGTCTTGCTCGACCACCGAGACTACCCCTGTCGCGAAGACCTGGATGCAGCTATCCTCCAAGTGCTCTGGCAGCATCACGTGGAATGGGTGATCATGGCCGGGTGGATGCGCCTGGTTACCCAGGTGTTGTTGTCCGCCTACCCGGATCGCGTCCTGAACCTGCATCCTAGCCTGCTGCCCAGCTTCAAGGGCCTGCGTGCCGTTGAACAAGCCCTGAAGTGCGGTGTGAAAATCGCCGGCTGCACTGTCCATCGGGTCACCCTGGAAATGGACAGTGGCCCCATCGTGGCCCAAGCAGCCGTGCCGGTTCTGCCCGAAGATACCGTGGAATCCCTTTACCGGCGCATCCAGGCCCAGGAGCACCGCCTCTACCCACTGGCCATCCGCCTCTGCCTGGCAGAGGGATCCCTGCTACCCAAGTCTTCGGGGAAGCTGCACAATTGAGGTTAAGTCCAACGCTGGCGCATCCCATGGCCGAGATCCCGCCTCTCCTCGTCTTCGATAGCCCGGTGATCCTGGCCGGTCGTCTGGCTCTATGGCAGGAGTGGGCACGGTTTGGGGTGTGTGTGCTGCCACAGGCAGTGATGGCCGAGTTGGAACGCCTGACCCGGCAGGCTATTGATCCCCAAGAAGAATCGACAGCCCGCGAGTTTTTGCGCCACTGGCCCAGTCTAGGGTTTGCCGTCTCAGAAGCCCGTGCCCTGGTGGGTGGTGCTGGTGCCGGCGATCAGTCCATGAGGGTACGTTTGGAAGAAGCGATTGCCGAATGCGCCTATGCCCTGGCCCAGCAGCAGCCGGGAACGCTGGTGGTTTTGGTCAGCAACGACCGGCCTTTGGTGGGGCGAATTCAGGGTCTGGGTCTCAACAACCTCTGTGCCATCTCTCTGGCAGAGCTGAACCGGTGGATGCGTCAGCAGCAGCGCCCTCAGGCTGTGGTTATGGCTTTGAATCGGTTACCAGGGCCACCCATTCCTGCCGCCCAGTTGACGTCCTCTACCCTCGCTCCACCTGCCCGTCCCTTGAGTTCCTCTCCAGCTTCCGGGAACCCCCCCGCCCAGGCGCGGCAGCGGTCTGGAGCTGCTCAGGTGGGGCCGAGTACAGCCCGCCTCTGGCCCTTTTTGAAAAGCCTACAGAATGCCCTTGCGTTGTTGCTGGCCCTGGTTTTCCTCTCGGCAACCGGGTTGCTGGCCTGGCGCCTGCTCGATCCAGAAGGAAGTGAAGGGATCTGGCAGCGGCTACCTCTCTCTCGGATCCCTTGGATTCGGGATCTATAGCCAGTTATTCCGAACCAACTTAAGACCCTTTCCGGTCTTCAGCCGGCCGCAGTCATTTTATAGTCGTTTCAGTTATTTCAGGTTAGGGTGAGACTCCTGGGCTGCTGATCGCGCCAGCGGGACGGAGTCCTTGAAAAGCCCTCTGGCCCTGTGCATTTAACGTTTGTTTTAGTGTTGTTTTAGGTGTGAGTGCAGTGTCCTAGTTAGAATGAAACGACCGTAATGAGGAATGAAACTGTTCCGTCGCATTGCCTAGGGGTGGTCGCGGAAGCGGCGTGGAAGGCTTGGGCGGCACCGCTGAGCAGTTGGGAAGCGTCTTAACCTAACTTGAAATGACTACAATGGGATCGACTCCAGCTCTTCTCCCAAGATGGGATCCCTGAAATACAAAGTTTGCTGCCAACCAGGATGAATTGGGTTTTGGCGCAGGTCAGCAGTGACGGGATGGCCAAAGTTACTGCTCAGCAATCGTAACGTTAAAGCCCTTATTTTTCAGGGTTTCCGCATGATAGCGGGCATACTCCAGTTGCTTAAATGCTGCCAACTGCACAAACTTCTGGCCATTCACATCTTTGACAAAGGCCCCATCAGAAACTTCTCGAGCACGTGCCAAGCTCTCATCTCCCGAGTAGGTAGTGAGCACCAAGAAGGTTCCCTCGCCGCGGTTCGGCCCCAGAGAGTCTACGCTGTTGTCGCTTAGGGGCACCACGTTCTGGGATCCCGCAGAAGTAGGCGATGAAGGTTGGGACGGGCGCTCCAGGCTGGCTGCCAACTGCTCCACCGTTTGCAAGCTGGGGGGAGAGGGTTCCTTGGAAGCCAAGGCCAAGTCGGTCTGCAGGCTGTCCAGCAGGTTAGGAACGCCTTGAAGAGGATCCACCTGTACGTCCTTCAAGTCCGGGGTGGCCGTCAAGCCCAGCGCCAGCCGATCCGGATCCAAGCCACCGGAATAGAACTCCTCTCCCACCTGCCCTTCCACCGGTTCCAGTGGGATCAGGGGCAACTGGGCCAAATCCAGCTGGGCAGGGATCCCTTCTTCCGCCCTGCTGGCAGCACTTTGGGGCAGGGACAGTTCTTCCGGCCAGATCAGCCAGCGCACCCCAAAGCCAATCCCCGCGCAGGAAAGCACCCACAGCAGCAAGACCCAGAGGGGCGAAAAGGCCCCGGAGGGCCGCGGCATCTCTTCCTCTTCCAAGTCTTCCACCACCTCTTGAATGAGTACAGGTGAAGGGCGCTGTACAGAGCTGGTATTCCCAAGCTGACCTGCTCGTGGGGGCGGGACAGAGTCCATGCGCTGCAAACGCTGCCAGAGGCGGAATCGCTCCAGTTCTTTCAGCACATCCAAATGCAGATGGCTCAGCGCCTCCTGAAGAGCAAGTTGAGGAACTGGATGTGAATGGGACTGCTGTGCCGGAGACAGGGGTTGGGTAGGGTCTGGGGGAAGCGGAGAAGGACTCATAGACAGCCCACACTCAACTTGATGTAAAGTCGGAGAGCAAACAATGCCGATCCACTGTTACAGCCGGAAACAGCCTAACAGGAGAACCCACCTTGGGAACAAGGATTGCCAGCGCCCCATACCTTGCCATAAACCACCATGCCACAGGGCTATGGCAGTCTTCTAGGGCTTTGCCTCCAGATAGAGGGCACGCACATCTGTCGGTAGGTTCTGAAGCAAGATCTGACGGGCAGAGGCAACGATGGCATCCACATCTTCTGGAGCAAGGTAGTATCCGTCAGCCTTGAGTTGGTCGGCAATGCGAACCGGTGACCAGCCAAAGCGATCCCGCAGCAGCAGAATGAAGCGCAGATCTCCCGGCAGGGTATCCAAACCAGCAGTCAAATAACAGGCCAGTGCCGGTGAAAGAGAGGACTTCGCCCCGCCTCTGGTGGAGTCGAGACTGCAAGAAGCTTGAGGGTGGGTGGGGATCCCATCCAAGGATTGGATCAGCTCACGGGTTTGCTCCGCCAGCCAGGGTCGCAGCACAGGATCCCCTTCGCCAGCCGCTTCTTCCACAAGGCTGTGGACATCTAGGCGCTGTAGGCGCGGGTAAAGCCGCAACCAAACCTGCTCTCGATAGGCAGCCCACTGCTCGGGCGGCAGATGTTCGGCAAGGATCCCGTCCACCCACTTGCAGTAGCGGCAAAACAGGCCGATGAAGTAGCGCGCCACCTCCGGCTGCCGTTGAAAGGCCCGCAGCAACTCCAGATCGCTGTAATGGGCCACCCCCCGCACGATAGGGGCGTTGCATTCCGGCCAAAAGGCGGTAGCTTCGGGCATGAGAATTTCTCCCGCAGAAAAATCCCTAGCTATTCTCCAGGATCTCCCGGCAGGCGGATAACAACTGCTCCTGCTCCGGCAGGGTGCGCAGGCCAATGCGCAGGTAGCGATCTCCCAGCTCGGGAAAACTCAGGCAATCCCGCACCAGAATCCGGTGCCGCTGCAGCAGCGCCCGCTGAATTTGCGTGGCAGAGCCAGGGCAGCGCACCAACACAAAATTGGCTTGACCAGGCCAGGGATCCCAGCCGGGCAGTGCTTGCAAACCCCTGAACAAATGCTCTCGGGCCACGGGTAGCCAGGCCAAGGTGCGCCGGCGGAAGTCCTCATCGGCCAAAGCTGCCGCCACTGCCACTCCCGCCAATCCGTTGACGCTCCAGGGATCCCGCCACTGTCGCCAGCGCTGCCAGTGATCCGGGTGCCCCACCGCAAAGCCAATGCGCAAGCCGGGCAGTGTGAAGAACTTGGTGAGGGAACGGATGACGATGGTGTTGGGGTGAGCCGCCAGGTGGGGGATCAAGGTTTGGCTGCGGGGCATTGCCGACGGGCTGGAGTTTAAGCTCAGGGTGGGCTCCCCCGGCAAAAAGTCCATAAAAGCCTCGTCCACCACCACCTGGTTGAACTGGGGCAGGAGAGGCAGGATGTCTTGCTGCGGGATGAGCTGGCCCGTCGGGTTGTGGGGGTTGTTCAGCCAGAGCACTCGGCTCCCTTTGCCTGCCGCCGGAAGGGGTTCCTGCAGAAGGGTAAAACCGGCGGATCCCTGGCCGGGGAAAAAAGGCAGCGGCTTGATGGTTACCCCTGCTGCCCGCAGAGCCCGCGCATAATCCCCAAAAGCAGGCTGGGGCAGCCATACCTCCCGCCCTTGCGCATCCCGGGCTGCCCAGGTGAGCAACTCCGCTGCCCCATTGCCCACAAAGATCCACTCAGGATCGACGGCCCAATGGTTGGCCAAACAGATGCGCAAGTCCCGATAGTCGGGATCCGGGTAGCGGCTGATTACAACCGGGTCTGCTGCAGACAGCGCCTGAGTCAGAGCTTGCAAGACCGATTCCGGTGGGCCCAGCGGATTCAAGCTGGCCGAAAAATCCAGAATCTCCTGGGGAGAGCAGCCAGCGATTGCTGCTCCCCAAGCCCAATTGCCACCATGTCGAGGCTGCTCCACGCCCTACCCAGCAGCCGAGTCCCAACCCGGCGAAATTAAGATTTCCCCCCTGCTACTGCTTCGCGGAATGACTTGCCCGCCGTAAAAGTGGGGACGATGCTCTCTGGGATCACCATTTTTTGGTTGGTTTTCGGGTTGCGACCTTCCCGCTCTTTGCGCTTGCGAGCCTCAAAGGAGCCGAAGCCCACCAGGGTCACCTTCCCCTTGGGTTCACCGTTTTCATCGCGGGATGCGACCTCTTCGACAATGATCTCCAGTGCGGCGGAAATGACAGCCTCCGCTTCTTTTTTGGTTACATTGGCGCGATGAGCGACGGCATCAACAAGTTCTGCCTTGTTCATCCTGATCTCCTTTTGAGTTAGGCAATAAAGTTAGAGCGTTCCCTGGATCGCGGATTCGCTCAGGCGTTGCAGAGCGGCCACGGCCCAGAGTGTTCTCAGTGTGTGGGAGCGGGGCTTGCCCTGCAATGCGCCAAGGCGCCACTGGCGCGAATGGCAGGATTGTGGCAGTTGAGCTCCAAATCACTGACATATTCTACAGCTAAGTTAGGGCAGAAGCCTGCTGGGCAAGGGGTTTTAGGGGATCTTAACGCAATTTTCTGGGAGACAAGAGACTGCATATACCCAGTTGGCTCGGATCCGACAGAAAGCTAGGGCTCACGACTCGGGTCGGAAGTAGGCCCGCATCACCTCTCGAAAGATGGGAGCGGCCCGTGATCCACCCCCACCGCCGCTGTTTTCCAGAAAGACCACGACCACCAATTCGGGCCGGTCGTAGGGAGCATAGCCAACATACCAAGCGTGGGATCGCCGCGGCGGATCCTCTGCGGTGCCGGTTTTACCAGCCGTTGGGGGAAATCCTGGCCCCAGGTTGGCGTTGCCGCCGGTGCCGTAAACCACGACATCTCGCAGCCCCTGCTGCAGGATCTCCAGGGTGGCAGGGGAAAGACCTACCTTTTGGCGCAGCGGCACAGGGCTTTCCGGGATCACCTGGTGCGAGAGCAAGGGGCGCACCCGCCAGCCCCCATTGGCCACTGCCGCCGTTACCACCGCCATTTGCAGCGGCGTAGCGGTAATAAATCCCTGGCCGATGGACATGTTGACCGTGTCGCCCACATACCAGGGCTCGCGCCAGTGGCGCTGCTTCCACTCAGCATCCGGCACCAGACCCGCGGCTTCCCCTTTGAGGCCAATCCCGGTCAGTTGTCCCAACCCAAAGCGGCGCGACCATTCTTGCAAAGGGGCAGCCTTGGTGCCGAGGGCGATTTGGTAGAAAAAGGTGTCGCTGCTGTAGGCCATCGCCTGCCGGTAGTTCAGCCGCCCGAAGCCGGCCCGGTTCCAGTCCCAAAAGCGCCACCCTCCCACCTGGATGTAGGGGCCGGTCTGCAGCACCGTATTCGGGGGAAAGGCTCCCGACTCAATCCCGGCAGCGGTGGTGATGATTTTGTAGGTGCTGGCGGGGGGATAGGGCCGCAGGCCGCGGTTGAGGAAGGGAAAATCCTGCTGCTGCAGGCTCTCCCACTGGGCTTGGGTGATGCGGCTGGAAAAGAGGTTGGGATCAAAGGTGGGATAGCTGGCCATGGCCAGGATCGAGCCATCGCTGGGATCCATGGCGATCACCGCTCCTTTTTGCTGGCCGAGGGCCCGCTCTGCCGCCTGCTGCAGCCGCACATCCAAAGTGAGCTGCAGGGTGTTGCCCGGTTGGGGCGCTTGTTCCCCCAGCACCCGCAGCACCTCTCCCATGGCGTCCACCTCCACCTGTCGCCCGCCCCATTGGCCGCGCAGATGGTTCTCGAACAATTCCTCCACTCCCATCAGGCCAACGATATCCCCCAGGCGATAGCTAGGGTCGGCCCGCAGTTGCTCTAGGGGGATCTCGCCGGTGTAGCCCAGCAGGTGAGCGGCCAAGTCGCCGTGGGGATAAAACCGCGCCGTCTCCGCCTCCACCATCACCCCCGGCAGCTCGCGGCTCATCTCCTCCAGTTGAATGACCACCTGGGGGCTGGCGTTGCGCAGGATGCGCACGGGAAACGGGGAACGATATCCGGCCTGTTCCAGTTTCTGGGCGATCTCCTCGGGGGCCATGTTCAAGTATTCTGCCAACTTGGGGATCATCTCCTGCCAGCGCTGCCGCGACTGCACCAGAGGCCAGAGGAAGACCGAGTGGGACAATCGGCTGCTCGCCAGCAATACGCCGTTGCGATCCACAATGCGTCCGCGTTCTGGCGGCTGGGGCAACAGGCGAATGCGGTTGGTATCGGCCAGCTGGCGGTAATACTGGGTGCGCGCCAACTGCAGGTAGGCCAGACGGGATCCCAGCCCTCCAAACAGCAGCAGACTGGTCAGCAAGAGCAAGACAACGGCCCGATAGCCCTGCCCCACCGTTTTGGCCGATGCGGATCCCAGCCAGCGAGGGCTACCGCCGTCCGGCGGGGGTGGGGGAAGTACCCGGCGGGGGGCAGGCGGTCTGGAATGGGGGGAGAACAGGGCTTGCGGATCCCGTCCTGCCAAGGTGTGGGGGCTTCGCGCGGCGTTGCTGACGGGGTAGAGTTTGGCCATGAAATTGCCAGAAGAATTGCAACCGATACACCCAAAATCGAGAGGAGATGCCCGCTCTCGGGCAGGCAGTCTCAGCATCCATCCAGTATCCCTGGCTGCGGCAAGCCTCGTCCAGGAGTGGCAGCGTGGATAGAGCAGAACAACAACGGCTGCGCCAGGCTGCCTGGCTGATGGTGGGCAATGGCCTGCGCCTGGGGTTGTCCGGGGCCTATTTCATCCTGTTGGCCCGTCTGTTGGGGCCGGAAGCCTTCGGGGTTTTCTCTGCCATCTTGGCCTGCAGCAACCTGGCCGCCCCGTTTGGCTATTTGGGCCAATCGGAACTGCTGATCCAGCGCCTCAGCCGGCAGGGATCCCCGACTTGCACCCAGGGGGTTGGCCCCAGCTTATGGCTGGCGGGATTGGGCTGTGGGGGGATGGCGCTGGTGTTGTGGCCCCTCTTGAGCGTTTGGCTGGCCGGGACGCCGGCAGCGGTGGTGGGGGTATTGCTCTTGAGCGATCTGCTGTTCATCGCGGTGCCAGAGGTGTACAGGGGGATCCTGATCGGGAGAGAGCAGGTTGCCGGCGTAGCCCTCATCGACACGGGCATGGCGCTGGGGCGATTGGGGGCAGTATTGCTGGCGGTGGCCTTAGGCTGGGGATCCCTGGTGCAATGGGCTGTTCTGTACGGCCTGATGGTGTTGGTCGTGCTGCTGCTGATCGCGAGGGGGATGGGGCGGTGGAGCGAGCCTTCTCCCCCCTTGGCCCTGAGCTGGCGAGATCTGCGGGAACGGCTGATAGCGGGCTGGGACTTTGCGGTGGGGCTGGCCGCGGTGAAAACCTTCACCGATTTGGATAAGCTGCTCTTGCCCCGTTTGGCCTCAGCAGCGGCGGGGGGTCTTTACAGCGCTGCCTATCGGGTGATCAACTTCTCGCAAACGCCGATGATCGCCCTGCTCACCAGCCATTTTGCCGAGCTGTGCCGCCAAGGGCAGAAGGGCCTTCCGCAAGGCTGGCGCTACGCCTGGCAGCTTTTCCCTTGGGTGGTGGGCTACGGCAGTTTGGCTGCTCTGGGGCTGGCCCTGGGATCCTACGGAATCCCTTGGGTGCTGGGATCGGCTTACCGGGAAACGGCCCTCATCCTGCGCTGGCTCAGCCCGGTCATTTTGCTGGAAGGGATCCACCTTTTGCTGTCTCACCTGCTCACCGGGGCAGGGTTGCAAAGGCCCCGCAGCCGTCTGCAACTGATGGCTCTGGGGCTGAATGGGCTTTTGAATGCGGTTTGGATCCCAAGGTGGGGTTGGCAGGGGGCGGCCCTAGCGACCTTGCTGTCGGAGGTGGCCTTGGTGCTGGCTTTGCTGCTGTTGATTGGGGGGCGATTGCACGCTCTGCAGAGATCTGGGCCTAGGGAGCCTTAACAATTTTGTAGGTGGCTTTGGCATCGGGGCCAAAGGTGATCACATCCCCCGACTTGAGCTGGTGGGTGGTCAATTTCTGGCCGTTGATCAACAAGCCATTGGTGCTGGGGCGACCTTCCAGATCCCCATCCAAAATGCGGTAGCAATATTCTCCCTCTCGCTCGGCGGGAATCCGCAGCAGCATGGCGTGGTAGCGGGAGGCATACTGAGAGTTGAGACAGATGTCGTTCGCCAAGTCCCGACCGATGAAGTATTTGGCGGATCCCAGCACCTGGGTACGGCGGCCATCTCGGTCTTCCACGATCAAGATGTGCTGGTGGGTACCGGAAGGAGAAGGCACAGATTCAACCATACTTCCGCTGTCAATACCAGTGTTTAACCGTACCTCAAACTATACCGAAGTTTAGCCTTCTTCCTGCTATCGCTGGGTCTGCAGAATCGCTCATCCAGCGCCCCAGAACTCTCGACCGATCCAGTGGGCTAGCGAGGAACATTCTGGAGCAATGAGCCGACCCATCCGGGGAAGAGGGTGTAAGCTCCTACCGCCCATTGGGCCATGCCCACCACCACCTCTGACTTGGACTGGCGAGCGGCATCCCAAATGGCTTCGGCAACTTCTTCCGGCTGGCTGACCCAAAAACTCTCCAGCGCCTGTTGCATTTGCTCACGGGCTTTGCCACCTGAGGTTTGGGCTTGGCTGTCGGGAGAGGACGCTGGCCCCACCTCATCCAGAAAAATGGCTCGCTTGAGGAAATTGCTGCTGACGATGCCCGGATGGACGCCGATCACCTGGATCCCTTGGGGTTGCAGTTCCAGACGCAGCGCTTCTGTCAGCCCACTGACCGCGTACTTGCTGGCACAATAGGCGCTCATCTGGGGCAGGGGCATTTTGCCGCCAATGGATCCCACGTTGATGATCTGACCTTTTTTGCGCTTCAACATGTCGGGGAGCACGGCTCGAATGGTGTGGAGGTAGCCCCAAAAATTGACCGCCATCAGAGCCTGCCAGTGCTCCGGGGTGGTTTGCAAAAAAGGGCCACTCATGCAGATGCCGGCGTTGTTGATCAGGCAGTCGATGCGGCCATAGCGTTCCAGAGTTTTCTCCACCAGGTTTTGCACCTGTTCTGGCTGCGTGACATCGGTGGGAACGGCCAAGACCTCGGCATTTAGGCTTTGCTCTAGGTCGATGGCCGTTTGCTTCAGGGTTTCGGCAGTGCGGGCAGCCAGCGCCAATCGGTAACCCCCACGGGCAAAGGTAAAGGCAGTAGCTCTGCCGATGCCTTCAGAAGCGCCTGTAATTAAAACAACATCGGCCATCCTGCTTCTCCGTAAATCTGGACTGGGATCCTTCTACCTGTTGTAGCTTCTCCGAGAGTTAGGGATCCCTGCTTGGCTGAGGGCTTAAGATACTGAACGATAGCGAAGATAAGGTTTATGGCCTCTACCTACTCATTTGACATCGTCAGCGATTTCGATCGGCAGGAACTGGTGAACGCTGTGGATCAAGCCCGACGGGAGATCAAACAGCGCTACGACCTCAAGGATACTCAGACGGAAATTGAGCTGGAGGAGGGATCCCTGACCATCACCACCGCCAACGACATGGCCCTCAACTCCATTCGGGATCTGCTTCTTACCAAAGCGGCCAAGCGGGGTCTATCCCTGAAGATCTTCGACTTCCAACCCCCAGAGAGCGCCGGCGGCAACCGAGTGCGCCAGGTGGTTCACCTGAAAAAGGGCATTGATGCCACGCTGGCCAAACAGATCGCCAAGCAAATCCGCGACAACTTTAAGAAGGTGCAGCCCGCCATTCAAGGGGATCTGGTGCGCGTTTCCGGCAAGGATAAAGACGAGCTACAGGCGGTCATTCAAATGCTTAGGCAGCAGGACTACCCGGTGGCGCTGCAATTTGTCAACTATCGATAGGGATCCTCTGGGCTTCCGTATCTTTCCCCTCAACCCCTCTTGCAAGATTAGAGATCTCAGGATCTGTGAAATGTTGGGTTTAATGGCTGCTGGAAATGGTGATGGCCTACGCTCCTCAAAGCTTGAGTTTTCGGCCAATTGGGATAGGGGGCTCTGGTGAGAAATCTTGTGAAAGTAACCGTCGGAATCAAGCCAGCAAGTCTCTGAGAATCTCATTGGAAAATAGCCAGCCATCGGGCGGAATCAGCCGTAGCCGGCCTGCCTCACAACTGGCCCATCCCTTCTCAAAATAGGGATCCAGCCTCTCCAAAGCTTGCTCGACCTTTGGGTGGCCAAAACGCTCCTGTAAATGGCACAAATCCAGACCTTCCTTTAGACGCAACCCCAACATCAAAGTATCCATCCAAACTTCCTCTGGGGATGCTTCAGGAGGGAGGGGGTAGACTCCAGCTTTCACCTGCTCAAAGTAGTGGTAAAGGGTTTTGGGTTGCTGAATGCGCCGTCCCCCCTCGTAGCCGACGGATCCCATGCCAAAGCCAAAGTAAGGGCGATTTTCCCAGTACACTCGGTTGTGGCGACAGGCGTAGCCGGGGCGGGCAAAATTGGAGATTTCGTAGTGGATGTAGCCCGCTTCGGTGAGCAGCTCCCGCGCCATTAGGTACATGGCAACTGTGGTTTCCTCGCTGGGCAAAGGTGCTGCTCCCGGTCGGTACATCCGACCAAAGCGGGTTCCCGGTTCAATCGTCAGATCATAGACGGAGACATGGGTGGGGTTAATCTCAAGAACAGCTCGTAGAGACTGCTGCCAGTGTTCCAAAGTCTGGTAGGGCAGCCCAAAGATCAAATCCAGGTTGAAATTCTCAAAGCCCGCCGCCTGCAAGTCGGCCACGGCTTCGTAAACTTCCTCCACTCCATGCAGGCGACCACAAGCGGCCAGCAGCTCTGGCTGAAATGCCTGTACCCCTAAGCTGATGCGGTTGACCCCCAGCTCCCGGTAGCCCGCCAACTGCTCCCGCGTCAGGGTGCCGGGGTTGGCCTCCAGAGAAATCTCGCAGTCGGGATGAAACGGGATCCTCTCCCTCAATTGAGTCAAGATCCGCCCCAGTTGCTCCACCGTCAGCAGAGAAGGGGTGCCACCCCCGAAAAAAATGCTGGTCAACGGTCTGGGATCCCCGGCCAGATGGCGGTAGCGGTAGGCGCCGCCGATCTCCCGGCAGAGCATCTGCACGTAGGTTTCCATCAACTTGCGGGTGCCCAGGCCGGTGGCAAAATCACAGTAGTGGCAGCGTTGCCGACAAAAAGGGATGTGCAGGTAAGCCGCCTCAGGCCAATCAACCTGGTCGCGACAGGGTTGCGGAGCAGTACCGGTCGGAGTGGGATCGTGCGAAGCAATTGCCACAGCCATGAGTCAGCTCAAACGGGTTAGAACCACTATACTGATAGACTCCGAAACTCCTCACGAGGAGGGATCCCATGGGAGCTGTGCGCCTGGCGGTAATCGACTATGAGGCGGGAAATCTGCATTCGGCTTGCAAAGGGCTGGAGCGGGCCGGAGCTGAGGTGCAGCTAGTAACAGAGCCAACTGGACTAGCGGCTTTTGACGGCATTGTCCTGCCCGGCGATGGGGCCTTTGACCCAGCCATGCAGCAGCTGCGGGCGCGGGGCTTTGGGAAAGCGATCCGGGAAGCTGTGGAGCGGCAACAGCCTTTTTTAGGCATTTGCCTTGGGCTGCAAGTTTTGTTCGAAAGCAGCGAAGAGGGAACAGAGCCAGGGCTGAGCATTGTGCCTGGACGGGTGCAGCGCTTTCGGCCAGAGGCGGGCCTGCGCATCCCTCACATGGGCTGGAACCAGTTGCACCTTACCCAACCCCAATCGCCTCTTTGGGCAGGGATCCCGAATCAAAGCTGGGTTTACTTTGTCCACTCCTACCACGCAGTGCCCAATGACCCAAGCTGGGTGGCTGCTACCACCCAACACGGCAGCCAAACCTGTGTAGCCGCTATTGCCCGCGGCACCTTGTTTGCTACCCAATTTCACCCCGAAAAGTCGGGCCCTGTTGGCTTGCAGATGTTGCAAAACTTTGTCGAGTTTGCTGCCCGTTGCTCCCTTTTATCTGCTCCCAGAGCTTAGTGCCCCATGAACTACTGGCTGATGAAATCTGAGCCCAGCGTTTACAGCATCTGGGATCTGCAGCGGGAAGGCCAAACCCTCTGGGATGGCGTGCGCAACTACCAAGCCCGCAACTATCTAAAAGCCATGCAGGTGGGGGATCGCGCCTTTTTCTACCACTCCAACGCCAACCCCCCTGGTATTGCTGGCCTGATGGCAATCCTAGAAACCCAGGTGGTGGATCCCAGCCAGTTTGATCCGACCAGCCCCTACTACGATCCCAAGTCCACTCCAGCAGATCCCCGGTGGTACACGGTGCGGGTGCAATTTTTGGCTGCTTTTGAAAGAGTGATCCCTTTGGCCAAATTGCGGGCCACCTTCACCCCAGAGGAGCTGGAGGTGGTGCGGCGGGGCACACGCCTGTCGGTGATACCTGTGGCTGCAGAGGTTGCGGAGCGCTTGCTCTCACTGGCAAACCTCTCCTCTTGATCTGGGGTAAGCTTCCCGACGGTCTCGCCCGACCATTTCCTCTCCGAGGCAGCTAGCCTCTACAGCGCCGACTCTGTTTTGCTGCCAATTTGACCTAAAACAAACATAAAGAGATTCAAAAAATAGGAAACTGGGCATTCAACGCCTGCCTAGGCTTGAGGAAGGAACCCAGGGCGAGGTTACTGTGGCGCTGCACAACAACTATGCCCGCTGGAACCAAGCAATTGTTCAATGGGCAACGCTGGGAGTTCCTCACGGTACGCCAGTTTACCTCAGCGTAGATGAAGAAGTTTTAGCAAGTCTAGGCTTAGGCCCAGTTGAGGACTTTTGCCAAGCCGTGCGCGCCCAGGTGGTAGATGGCCAGCGAGTCCAGCTATCAACTCTGCAAAACCAAAGCTTGCCCGAACCAGCAGGAGTTGCCTTCTTGGCGCTGATGGTGCTCGCCGCCAACGACATGGTGAGGGATGAGGAGCTGGATGAGAGGGACTTCTTTACCCATTTTTGTCAACGATTGGGGGTAGGCGGCGACACTCGTCCCACTGGGATGAAAGCTGGAGATGAAGAAGGCCTATGGCAGGAGTGGAACCAATGGCTAGAGGTAAAGGGATGGATTGCCACCGCCGAGCCAGGGGAAGGCCCGCGCCGGTATTTGAATTACCCCATTTCCCAAACCCTGCTGCGGAAAGCGGACATCCAAAAGCTCTGTTGCCTGTTTTACGAGAAAAACTGGACTACCGCCCGCAGCGAAACTAAGTTACTGGTGGACTTGGCGAGCGAAAAAAACCTGAACCGCCATCTGGAAGAGCTGCTGGACGATCGCCAGCGACACGAGGTACTGGGCGCCGAAATCCTAGCCGTCCATCAGGAGTGGTTAGACGCACAATGCCCGAAACCTGAACAATTTAGCCGACGTCCCCCCACGTGCCTGATTGCAGGGCTGTATCGCACCGAAGATCGGTGGGGGAATCCAGAGTACTACCCTTACCCCAAAGTTCCGCGTCGTTGGCCAGTTGCCGAGGTGACCGTAGAAAACCTAGGTAGCTTGCGTTGTGAGCGCTCTGGTTGGTTTTTCCCTGTTGGCGCACCGCTTTCTGCTGCCGATCTAACAACGGGGAAGTCATGGCCGATTCGAGATCATGCCCACTTGCGGGAACTCCAGCTGCCAGCTCGAGACTTTTGGGTCTTGGTGCCCGATCCTGAGAACCCCGAGTCTAGTGCGCTGGCTAGTTGGGGAGCACCTAAATTGGGCAGTCATTTCACAGTGCTGTTTCGGGAAGCACTCTGGTTGGACTTGCAGCAGCTACGAGAAGAAAAGCTGCTGCAGTGGGAGGGCGATCGCCAGCTTGCCTTTGAAGTAACCTCTGGCTGGTGGGAAATCCAAGAATGTCAGGTGCTGGCGCCGGTATGGGACGGTTTGTTTTTACAACATCCTGAGCTGAAAGAGGCCTTACAACCACGCGATCGTCTGCACATTGCCTTGGGTGGAGGGCTACGGGTACCGCAAGGACAAGGTTGGCTCGAGGGTCACTTGCCAAAGGTGACTGTGTACGGGTTTCAGCCTACGGTAGCCGTGACTCTAACTGAAGTGCGTACCGGGAGCATATATCTTCCAGAAGACCATCGCTCTACCAACCAGCCTTGGGATTTGCCCGCAGACTTACCTCCCGGTACTTACCAAATCCAAGTACGGGGCGGAACTGCCCACCAGGAACGCTTTTTGAAGATCCTGAGTTGGGGTGATTTGTCATTAGCTTCCCTAGAGTAGAGGCATAACTCTATGTCGAAAAAATCTTCTCGGTCAGAGCAAACTTACTGGGGCTTTCGCACCCATACCTCCAGATACAAACCCCAAAAGTTGCTGAATTACTTACAAAAGCGGGTTACTCAAGAAAACTTGGCCGATGTTGTGTCTCATGTTCGTATTGAGAAGGGCATTAAGGAAAGAAGTAGGGGAGAGTATTACTTCTACTTGGGTATTAAGACAAATGCGCGCTCTGATTGGTCATCCACACAAAACACCCTTGAGCAACTGATTAAAACAGTGAGAGGTATCAGTATAGTTAGGATTCGAAGAGAAGGATTTTGCTGGGAAGATATTCGACACATGGTGGGTATCGCCTATGAGTTGGAACGGGATACCCAACCCATTGAGTATTTCCAAGTCAAGCGGCCACCTAAAGTCAACCCACTTGGTTTGGAAACACCTATAGCAGAGGCGGCAGGAAGCGATCGCTCCCAGCCGTGCGAACAGCTGCTTTGGTGGTTATCGGCAGCCGGTTCTGGTTCTTGGGAAACCTTTCAAGCCGTATGCAGTCACCTAGATCTAGTCCAACCGCGTCGGTTGTGGCGTCGGCTGCAGTTGTTAGGGCATCTTCTGGCAGCTCAGGATGGTCAACACTGGCAAATGCAGCCACCTTCCCTGCAGCCAGTGAGCAAAAATTGCTACGTGCTGTACGGTCAGCGAAACGCCAGCCTGCAAGAGTCTTTGCAGCAGTTTGGTCGCCTTGTGAAGATCCCTCAACCTCGAAGGGATGCTCCACCCTGTTGGCAGCTTGAGCTGCAAGCTGATGCTGCCAATGCAATTGCCGAGTTACGGACCAAATACCCTGCCCTAGCCATTCGTCCGGTCGAGGCCCCTCCTCCTTGGGCTGATTGGGTAGCTACGCTAAAGGTCGTCGATTGGGTGCCACTTCACCGCTATCGACTAAAGCGCTACGATGGGAGCAGCTTCGTAGATGTGCCAGACGCCGAGGAAACGGGTTTCTACGAGCTGTACGAGGAGGGATCCCAACAGCAGCATGCCCTATTCTACGACCGCCAGCACAACGCTTGGTACAGCGCCGAATGGTACAGTTTACGTTTTTTGGCTTTGACTCATCTTGCTCCCAAAAACCTATCAGTTAGTTACGACCCCAATGCCCAAGAACTATCGATCCCTATCAGCCAGCGCTGGCCGCTAGCCTACGAACGCTACTTGGTCATGCAATCGGGTTGTCTGCCTCGCTACAATCGCACAACAGAAGAACTGATTTATCAGAACATTGCACCAACTGTGTGGCAAGTCATTGGTGAACAGCTGCCGTTTTTTGATCTGGAGAAATAGTTACAGTTTTTGCCAAAGGCAAAGGAAAAACCATGTACGACCTCGTCGGTATCTATCAGCGGTTAGATCGAATCTACCAGCTTTACATTAGAAGTGCTTTTCCCTTACGTTACCCTGCTCTTAGCGCCGAGCGGGATCGCCACTTGCAGTACAGACCCGAGAATGCTCTGCTTAGTACTCCTCCCCTATTGGAGCCTACACCACTCTACCCTTCTTCTGGCAAAACCCTTGAGGAAGCAGCGAAAGCTTTACCCGCTGGTTATGAAGATTTGGTACATCTAGGCCAGTCTTTATTTCCAAACTTTCCGCTGTATGAGCACCAATGGCAAAGTTTGAAGGCAGCCATCGTTAACCAGAAGGATATTGTAGTAACAACGGGAACTGGTTCTGGCAAAACCGAGTGTTTCTTGTTGCCAATCCTAGCCCACCTTGCCCGGGAATCCCGTACCTGGGATCCGATGTCTTCTCAGAGCGGAGATACGTTCTGGTGGAAGCACGCAGATGACAAGTGGGTGCCGCAGCGCCAAGGTCAACAACGACCGGCAGCAATCCGGGCGCTGATTCTCTATCCGCTGAACGCGCTGGTGGAGGATCAATTGCGGCGCTTGCGCAAAGTGTTGGATAGTCCAGAGACCCATGAATGGTTGGATCGCCATCGCGGTGGCAATCGCATCACCTTCGGTCGTTACACGGGACAAACCCCCCTCCCTGGCTATCGCACTCCCAATAAGAAGGTAGAAGAACTAGCCCAGCAACTGCGAGAGTTGCAAGCAGAGCAGGAAAAGGCTGCCCAAAGTGAAGACCCAGATTTGAGGTTTTATTTTCCCCGCTTGGATGGGGGAGAAATGCGATCGCGCTGGGACATGCAAGAGCATCCGCCGGATATTTTGATTACCAACTATTCCATGCTCAACATTATGCTGATGCGGCAGATTGAGGAGGGGATGTTCGAGAAAACCAAAAGGTGGCTGCAGGGGGATCCCGAGCGTAAATTCTTGCTCGTCATCGATGAGTTGCACACTTACCGAGGCACGCCAGGCTCAGAAGTGGCCTACTTGCTGCGCTTACTTCTGTACCGCTTGGGGCTAACAGTTGACTCAGAACAATTGCAGGTTTTGGCAACCAGTGCCAGCTTGGAAGACAACGAAGCAGGACACAAGTTTCTCCGGGACTTTTTTGGTCGCGATCGCTTTGTGGTGATTGCCGGAGAACAAGTTCCTCCGGATCCCGAAGCGCCATTGCGAGTGCGCCAGTATCAAGCTGCTTTCGCTCAGTTTGCCCGGGACGTGCAGCCGGATCCCCTCCAGCCGCTGCGGCCCCTCCCCATTGCCAAGGAAGCTCTGACCAGACTGGTGCAAGCTTTGGGCGGCGATCTCAGCTCGGAATCGCCGGAGCGAGCCTTGGGGGAGTGCCTCGAGGAACTCAAAGTTGCCGATGCCCTGCGAGAGGCTTGTCGGCAAGTTAGCGGCAGCGTGCGCGCTACCCCCATCCAAAAAGTTGACAAGCAACTGTTCCCAGGTGCAACCATGCCCGAAGGGGGTCTGGTCTCTGAGTCCTTGCGGGGATTATTGATGGCGACAGCGGTAGCTCAACGAAAAGATGGGCGATCGCCTCAACCTGTGCGCGGCCACCTCTTCTTTCACAACTTGCAAGGGTTGTGGGCGTGCAGCAACCCGCGCTGCAGCGTCGCGCACCGTCCGTCGGGAGACAACCAACCCCCTCCACCTATTGGCGCCTTGCATAGCCAGCACCGCCTCAGTTGCGACTGTGGAGCGCGTGTTCTGGACTTGATCGTCTGCGAAGTTTGCGGGGAGGTATTCCTGGGGGGATATGCTTACCCATTTGCCAAGTCGGTCATCCTCACCCCCGATCAACCCGAGTTGGAGGGCATCCCTGATGATTTAGTGAACCTCACGCAAAAATCTGGGAACTATCGCGTTTTTTGGCCCCTGCCCCACGACCCGGAACCTTGGGCGACCCAGCCGCAATATTTGGAGTGGACTGCTGGCAAGACGAAGCGGGGGTGGGTTGAAGCCAAGCTCAACCCCGCTACTGGTGAACTCCGACAAGATAAAAGCCCCCCTAGAGAAGGCGAGGTTCCCGGCTGGGTGTACCAAGTGAAAGAGGGGGATGGGAATCAGCCCGCCTTGCCGAGCCGCTGCCCTCGCTGCGATACCGATCGCGCTCTCCTTGAGGCCTATCCCACTCCTTTGCGCGTGCACCGCACTGGATTCCAAAAAGCCTGTCAGGTGATTGCCGGAGCTTTGTTGCGGGAAATGCCAACACCGCAATCCCGCAAGCTGGTGGTTTTTTCCGATAGCCGCCAGGACGCAGCCAAGTTAGCCGCCGGTATGGAAATGGATCACTATCGCGATATGGTGCGCTTGCTGCTAGTGCGATCAGCAGAGGAGTATAGGCAAGACCTGCGGGCCTTTCTGCGCTGTGAGTTGCCCAGTCCAGAGGAACGACAGCAACGGTTGCGAGAATATCCCCGGTTGCTACAAGACGTTGAGGGGATGGCGGAGGATTGGGCAGCACGGGATCGCTTTCTTAATCGGCAAGGTGACATTGCTACAGAAGCTCTGCTTTGGACTCAAAACCGGCGACCTGCCAACGAGCAAGTTCGTGAACTGTGGCTCGAGATGCTCAAGTCTTACGGCGAGAAAGTTCCTCTCCTTGCCTTGCGGCGCACCCTGGCAGACCTGCTCTTACATTTGGGACTGTGCCCTGGCGGGATGTCCTTTAGCGCCCTTTACTATTCCGTCAATAAGGATCGGCATCCCTGGACTGAGCTCTACAACTGGCAAAGTCAACCAGTAACACGAATTGCTGCCCGAACACCAGAGCAAAACAGACACCTCGATGAACTCGATGCCTATTTAGCTGATGAAATGATGTTTACGCTGTTTGCCCATGCGGTCAGAAACATCGAGTCTTTTGGACAGGGCTATGTTACAGCTCAAGTTCCTCCGGAACTGCAAGACGTTGCCAGCGCGGTTATCCGCCAATTGGGAATTCGCAAGCGGCATCGATACTCCAAATTCTGCAGACCGGGTACTAGGCGGGAATTACCCCAGTACGTGGAGCGATACTTGAGAAAATTAGAGGAACAGGGCAAGCCAGACTTAAAATCCCAGATCGAGCGGGAGTTGAACAAAATCGGTACCCGTAGCGAGAACGGATTGGTTTTGGATCCAGATCGCCTCTACCTTGTGCCCGTCTCTCGCGAAGGTCTTCAAGGCTACCGCTGTCCTCAATGCGGGGCCTTTTACTTGCACACTGCGGGGGGATGGTGCCCAGAGTGCAGTGGCGGTCGCAACACCAGCAAACGCTCTGACCCGCAGGCCATCCGACTGCAGCCGAGCAGCTTGCCGCGCGACTTGGACTACTACGCCTACCTCTCCGACCCTGAAAACGAACCGTTTCGGATGAATGCTGCCGAATTGACAGGGCAAACCGACAAGGAGGATCGCCTCAAACGGCAGCGCTGGTTCCAGGAAGTGTTCCTAGAGGGAGAAATACCGCTGGCTCAGGGCATTGATTTGTTAAGCGTGACTACCACTATGGAGGCTGGCGTAGACATCGGCGGCCTGCTGGCAGTGATGATGGCAAACATGCCGCCCCGACGGTTCAACTACCAGCAGCGGGTGGGACGGGCTGGTCGGCGCGGTGCCGGGGTCTCCTTGGCAGTTACGTTTTGCCGGGGTCGCAGCCATGACGATTTTTACTTTCAGCGCCCTGAGGCCATTACCGGCGATCCGCCACCCCCGCCCTACATTGACCTGCGCAGCCTCACCATTGCTCGGCGCGTCGTCGCCAAAGAAGTTTTGCGACAAGCTTTTCAGGAAGTCTCGCAACACGATCAATCCGCTGCAGTCCATCTTGAAGACGTGACCAGCGTCCACGGCGAATTTGGTCTAGCCGAAAAGTGGCAGGAGGTGGAGCCGTTGGTTCGCCAATGGATTGCTAGCCACGACCAAGAAATCCAAACCGTGATCACCCAACTCTGCCAGCAAACTCATCTCTCGGCTGACGATCGACAAGCCTTGCATCACTACATCTGCAACGATTTGGTCAATAAGATTAGCGAGATTGCCACTTCCAATGCCTACAGCCAATCCCAACTCAGCGAACGCCTGGCCAATGCTGGCATCTTGCCCATGTTTGGCTTTCCCACGCGGGTGCGCCTGCTCTATACCCGCTGGTCGGCTAGCCAAGGCACCATCGATCGCGACTTGGATACAGCAATCGCACAATTTGCCCCCGGCTCAGAAATCGTTAAAGATCGGGCGGTGCACACCGCCTGTGGACTGGTGGAGTTGGTGCCTCACAAAGGGGACGTGCGATCGCGGCCTGGCCTGGTGCCGGCTCTTGACCAACCTAACCGCTGGCTAGGTCTGTGCTGCAACTGTCAAGCCATGATAGAGGACTACCAGCCACAGCAGCCGCTTTGCTCTCCTCCCCCAGCTACCCACAAGCCGGCAAAGCAAGCCTGTCCGGTATGCCAGCAAACCACCCTCCGCTGCATTGATGCGCGGGAACCCAGGGGCTTTTTCACCAACTTGCAGCCGCGGGATTTTGATGGTCAATTTGAGTGGCAACCCCGCGTCAGTCGGCCAACCTTGGGCGCGGACGGACTTAAGGCGGAAGCGACGACCGCAACGACCGGCAACGCTCACCTGCGGGGAGGCAGCGATGACGTTTTAATCGTCAATGATCGCGGCGGCGAGGGGGGGTTCCTGTTACAAGCGGATAAGAAGTGGCCAGGAGCTTATGTTTGTCCTGAAGTTCAGGGGAAACGTTTCGAAGGAATAGGCCCTACCTATCGGATTGCCCTACTGTCTAAGCGACGCACTGACGTGCTGCTGGTCAGCCTTCAAACTTGGCCGCCTGGCGTGTTTGCTGACTCAACAACTGTGGAAGGGCGAGCAGCTTTGTATTCCTTCGCCTTCTGGTTGCGAGCGGCTGCCTGCACCTTTTTGGATGTCGATCCTGACGAGTTGCAAGCCAGCTTTCAGACAAAGGAAGAGGCTGGCCGAGTGGTGGGTCAGGCTTTTCTGTTCGACAAGCTGGAGAATGGCGCGGGGTATTGCCTCTACCTCGCTCAGCCGGAGGTCTTCTCGAAGCTGCTGGAACAAGAGGACTTGTCTCAACCCAACAGTTTGGCCTTCCGTTGGCTGCAGCACCAGCAGACCTGCGACACGTCCTGCAACAACTGCTTGCGCGATTACTCCAACCTAGCCTACCACGGGCTCTTGGATTGGCGACTAGCCTTGGATATGGCGCGCCTTCTGCGAGATGCTAGGGCACCGGTCGATTTGCAGAGCCCTTGGGGGGAAGAGCAGGAAAATCCCTGGCGGCGCTTGGTGGAGCAGGTACTGCCGCCACTGCTGGAAAACCTAGGCTTCCAGCAAGTGTCTCAGGATTTTCTCCTGCCGGTGTGGACGGGAAACCGGGGGCGGGAAGTGCGGATTGTGCGCCATCCTATTTGGACTGATGAGCATCCCATCTGGCAACAAACTGTTGAGCAAGTCCGTCAGGCCTATCCCCAGGCCCACATTCAGGCAATCAATCCTTTTTTGACGTTGCGACGACCAGGGGATGTCTTGGCAAAGTCAACAAAAACTACCCGCTCTAAGCGTCCTGGTGCTGCCTGACTTTATTTCGCTCAGTTTCTTTAGCCTGCGGTGGAAGAGGGCAGCGCGACTCAGTAGTCCAACACTGCCGACGCTCTCTCTACGGGCTAAACACGTTGGCAGAGGCGATTTCTTTCTATTCCAGGGCCTAATAGCCTTTCTATTCTCTGACTCTGAACTGCGCCAATCCCTACAGAGCTCCCTCCAATCCAGAGCCAAAAGCCGAGAGCCCCCACTGCTGCAAGCTATCGAAGGCAGCATAAGCCGTTAGATCTGGCTGCAGGGGCGTAATCGACACATAGCCCTCAGCAACCGCCCGCACGTCCGAACAGGGATCCACCTCCTCTTCCACCACCTCTCCAGCTAGCCAGTAGTAGGCCTTGCCGCGCGGATCCACCCGTTTCTCATAGAGATCTGTGTACTTGCGCCAGGCCAGGCGGGCCAAGACCATGCCGCGTATTTCAGCCAGCGCTAGGGGGGGCACGTTGATGTTCAACAGCATCGGCTCCCCCAGGGGTTTCAGGCTCAGTTTCTCCAGTAGCTTCAGCACCACCTGGGCCGCTGGTTGAAAATCCTGATGGGTAAAACTGGCCAAGCTTACTGCCAGGCTAGGGATCCCTTCCAATAGCCCTTCCATTGCCGCCGAGACGGTGCCGGAGTAGAGCACATCCGTGCCCAGATTGGCTCCCTGATTGATGCCGGAAATCACCCAATCGGGAGGACGATCCAATAGCCCGTCCAGACCTAACTTGACACAGTCGGAAGGGGTGCCCGAACAGGCCCAGGCCTGCACTTCTGGAGGAAATCCCTCCCGCACCGGATCCACCCGCAGCGGCTTGTGCAACGTCAGGGCGTGGCCGGTGGCCGAGCGCTCCCGATCCGGACAGACCACCGTTACCTGGTGCCCCCCCAGCTGGGCCAGCGCTGCCGCCAAACACCGCACCCCTGCCGCCTGGATGCCATCGTCGTTGCTGATGAGAATATTCATCCCAGCCACCCCACACCCGCCCTTAGACATACACCAGTCTGACCCAATGATCTGCGCTGATCCCCCAGGTAGCCGAGTTCAGCGGCAGAATCTGAAAATTTACGGCTTCTTGGGGTTATTATTGGACGTAGCCTTTTGAACAATATCAGTAGGAACACAATGTCACCCCATGAGGTCAAGTGCCATTATGAAGCTAAGGTAAAGTAAACCCTGCGGTTTCCTTCCTCTTTGTATTTGCCTTCTTGTGTGTATCTTGCTGTTTCTCCATCCCCATCTTCCTAAGACTCCGTCCCGTTGACGTGTAGGTGCTCCGCACCGCCGGCGCGAACGCGGAAGCGTTGCATAGCCTACAGCCGGGTAAAGCTGGAAAGTCTGTAAAACCCATCAGGTCGCTCGAGCGACAGGAAGTTGATCTCATGTCACTTGTTTCCATCACATCGGCAACAGAGGCTCAGGAATGGCGTGAGCTTTGCCAGTGGGCCGAGGAGCACTACCGCTGTCGCACCTTTCCCAAAGACGTGCGCATTCCCACTCGTCCGGGATTGGTGTACATCACCCAAGAGGGAGTGGTGCGCCTGGTCAGCCAAACTCCAGAGCGGCGGGAGGTCTTTGTTGGGTTCATCACGGCTGGATTTCCTTTTGAGCTGAGCAACCCAGAGCGCTTTGAGTTGAAAGCCTGCACCCACGCCGATCGCACCACGGTGATGTGGTTTTACTGGCAGGATCTGGAGCAGTGGCCCTATCTGCACCAGAAGATTCAGGAAAACTTCCGCCAGCAACTGCAACGGAAGCTGCTGTGGTTGGGAAATCTGGGCCAACGGCGCGCCATCGATCGCCTCAAGGGCTTCTTGAGCCTGTTGATCGAGGAGTATGGGCAGCCCTGTGAACAGGGGATGTATCTTCCCTGGCCCCTTACCCACGCCCAGATTGGGGATGCCATTGGGGCCACTCGTGTGACGGTGACTCGCCTTCTGGGATCCCTGCGTTCGAAAGGGTTTGTGCAGGTGCTGGATCAAAACTTAATTTGTATTCCCAACGGGGTAAAGCTCCAGCCCACTCCGAAGAAGGCGGCCAGCGCCTAACCCTGCTGTCTAGATGCTATCCAGAGTGTTATGCCTACAGCAGTCGGGAACTGCACTGCTGACGCGATGGGCCTGCAGCTCCACTACCGTACTTGGGGAAAAGGGATCCCCTCCCTCCCAATCTTGATGCTCCACGGCCATCCGGGCAATGCCGACTGCATGGCGGTATTTGCAGAGGCAGTGGCGGGGATCCACCCCTGTGTGGCGCCAGATCTGCGTGGCTACGGGCATTCCCAGGTGACGGATCCCTTTGAGATGCAGGATCACCTAGAGGACTTGGAGCGGCTGCTGGATCGCCTGGGCTGGCAGGCGTGTCTGGTGCTGGGCTGGTCTTTGGGCGGGATCCTGGCCCTGGAGTTGGCTTTGCGGCTGCCGCAGCGGGTAAAGGGTTTGGTCTTGGTGGCCAGTGCCGCCTACCCCCGCAGCAACCATCCCCCCACCGATTTTTGGGATCAGATCAACACCGGCGTTGCCTCGCTGCTCAACTGGCTTTGGCCCGGCTGGGAATGGAACATCGAGACCTTTGGCCGTCGCTCCCTTTACCGCTACCTGATGCAGCAACAGACCCCAACGGCCTATCGGTATTTGGCGCACATGGCCTTGCCCGCCTATCTGCACACCTCCCCCCAGGCTCGCCAAGCTCTGCGCGCCGCTTTGCAACGGGGCTACAACCGCGAGGGAGATCTGCACCGAATTCGCATCCCGGTACTGCTTATGGCCGGCGAGCGGGATCGCCACATCACCGCCAACAGCAGCCTGGCCACAGCCCGCGCCCTGCCCCACTGCACCTGCATTGTCTATCCCAACGTGGCTCATCTCTTTCCCTGGGAGATCCCCGACCGGGTGGGACAGGATCTGCGCCGCTGGCTCAGCGCTCAAGACTGGGCAAGTGAGATCCCGGTGGTTGGCTCTTCCGCTTCCTCTGCAGACAAGGCGGCAGAAGCCTGACCCTGGGCCAACTTCCGCAGCCGGGCAAAGGCCTCTTCCTCTAGATGGATCTGCTGCTGCTGTTGTTCTTCTGGGGTGCGCAGGCGCTTTCCCAACGGCTGTTGCAGCGTGCCCAAGAGCAACGGCTCGGAAACTCCCGGCTCGGGATGGATGACGGTGCGGGCCCGCAAGGTGAACACCGGCGAACCGGTGGAGAAGCGTCCTGGGGATCCCAAATCGCTGGCCGCCTGCTTCAGGGTGAGGATCAGTTGCTCCGGGGTGATATCCGGGCTGACAGCAATAACCGCTCGATCCGCCCCTTGGTCATAGACGGTGGTGTAGGGGGCAGCACCGGGAATGCGGGAGCGAAAGATCGGCCCCAAGCTGAGGGCAAAACATCCCGCTGTTAAAACCAGCGCAAACGCCGTGTAGCCCACCAGCGCAAACTTCAAGGGCCAATTGCGAATCCAGGCCAGCAGGGTGAGCACAGCCAGCAAGCCTGCTAGACCTAGCCCAATTTGGGTGGCAGAGGCAAAGAAAGATTCCAAAGTTGCATCCATGATTCCCCAGTTTAGCGGCTAGAGCTTCATCTCTAGGATGCAGGATGAGCCCGATTCTGGCTGCCCTATCTAAGGACTCCGTCCCGCTGGCACCCTGCTCCAGAAGGACTTGGCTGGTTCTATCACCAAACCCCTGTGAGAAGAGGCAAGACGGATCAACCTACCAAACCCAGAAAGCGGCGAGCCCTACAGATTTGAGGAGCATGGGCAAGGTCGGATTCGAACCGACACGGTTTCCCGCCGCATTTTGAGTGCGGTGCGTCTACCAGTTTCGCCACTCGCCCGACTTGGAATCATTATCCTACTGAACTGGCGAAACCTCGTCAACCAATCCCCCGAACTCTATCGGCGGCGGTCTTTCTCCAGTTGCTGGGCCTTTTGCCGAAGCTGGCGGGTTTGCTCCATCACCTCCTCCAGATCCTCGTGGGATAGCCGCTCGACGTAGTTAATTTTGATCTCTTCCAGCAAGTCTTGCAGGAGAGAGCGAATTTCCTCCAGAGCGTGCTCCTGGGTGAGTTCTCGTGCCAAGACCTCACCAAACCGCTGCATCAGTTGCGCTGCCAGCTTGGAGCCGACGGGATCCTCGAAACTGCCCGTCAGGGTTTTGTAGGTGGTGGTGGTCAGCTCGTTGGCCAGGTGCTCCGTCAGTTGGCCAGGCAGGGATCCCAGGCCGGGAAGCTGTTCTAGAGTTTGCATGGCAGGCAACTGCTTGAGCAGGCCATCCAGGTTGTAGCGGAGCAGTTGTTGCAATTCCGGTTGCACCTGGGGCAAAACGCGGTAGAGGACAATGCGAAAAACCAGGTTGGCAATCGCCTCCAGCTCGTTGGTGTTGTTGATATCAATGTAGTCGCGCTGGGTACGCGCTGCCGGCAGTAGGGGCAGGGATCCCCGCTGAATGGATACCTGGATTTGGTTGATCACCCGCACGACAATGACTTCCGTCAGATCCTCGGCGAAGTTGGTAACAAAGCCCTGGCTCACCTGGGCGCGTACCCGCTCCAGATCCAGCAACTGTGCTTGTCCCAGCCGGATGGTGACGGGGATCACCCGCAGCCAGCGCCAAAAGGGCAGCAGCAACAGCACATCGTACCAACGCCAGAGCATGGCATCCAGCCAATTGACGCCGGTGTAGCGGCGGCTGATGGCCACCGTGCGCAGCAAAAATTCCAGCCCAAACAGAAGCACGAAGGGAAAATCCAGCACCGGGAAAAAGTCAACAGGGTTACCGCTCTCACCAATGGGGCGGAAATAGTTGGTCTCAAAGAGGGGGCGCAGCCGGATCTGGAAAAATTCAATTCCATCTGCGGGATCGGCGCTGGCCAAGTACTCAGCAGTCCAAAAGCGGGCAAAGGCGGCTCTGGCAGAGTCGGCTTCTGGGATGTGCTCCCGCATCAAATTGAGGATACGCACAAACTGGCCAGTTTTGTTGGCGCCCTGAAAGGGATTGGTCTCAATCATCTCGTCGCTGAGCTCCCGCAAGCGGGCCAGGATCGGTGCTGCCGCTTCCGACTCCACGCCAAACCGCAGGGTAACCTGGCGCAGCTCATCCACCAAGGCCAAGTAGCGCTGGGTTTCGGGGTTGGGCTCGATACCTTTGATGGGATCGTATAGGTCGGTCACCGGGGAACGGCTGGTTTCTTCGGAGAGAATCGGCAGCGGAATGGGAGGACCAAAGGCGCCAAAAATTTGCACCCGACCCTGGAGCCAAAAATCTCGCCCAGGCACATAGCTCATGTCGAAGAGCACCAAGCACAGGTTGCTCAGGGCCAGCAGGGCCATCCCCTTCTCGTAGAGGAGCAGCCAGCGACTTCGCCCCCTGAGGACAGAGCGTCTGAGAATCCGTTGAGCAGCGTTCAAAGGACTCCGTCCCGGCCTTGGGTCAACCAGTTGGCTTGAGTCAGCCTTAGTCTACCACCCCTGGGGTGAGCCACCCTTGGCTTGAGCAAGCTGTAGTGCAACCTGGCCAAAATGCCGCCAAATGGCCTCTGCCTGTGGCCCCACCTGGCGCAGAATCCAACCCTTACAGATGGGATCCGGAGACTTGACCAGCCAGTATGGGGACTCCGTTCCGCTGATGTGAACGGTCAGCCAAGTGGGTTCCGGCCAATCCCCCAGCAAGTACAGGGATCCCCAACAGAGATGGGATCCCAGCACTGACGCGGCGGAGACCTGCCGATGGGGAAAGTGCAGGTCTATGTGTTCCTGCAGCCAGAGTTTTCTCCCCTCGGGGGAGGATGGGATCCCAGCAGTGACCCAAACTTGCAAGCAGTTGGCAAGATGTTCAAACTGCCAGCGCTCGTCCATGGCCAGCCGTCCGGCAGTCCAGATCTCGGCATAGGCCAGGCGGGCTGTGGGATCCAGTTCGATCTGCACCTGCTGGCGAAAGTCTGCCCCTGCCCCCGGAATGGTCGGGTGAGGGATCCAGATCAACTGGCTGGTGGGGGCCAGCTTGACCTTGACCTGTTGCCGAATCAAGCCGGGATGTAGCCGCATTGCCCCTTGGGTGCGAATTTCCAGCGCCGAGCCTGGCCCCAGCCCGATCTCGATCCGGTGGCGATCCCCACCCAGCAGGCCGCCGTTGGGGTTGCGCAGGTAGTACACAGGTGGCTCCCCAGGGGATCCCAGCCATTGCAGGGGAGCCTGAGAATACTCCCAAATACGGGTATGTTCGCCTCGGCGGGTTGCCTTCAAGATGGCCTTACCGAAGTTCACAGGCGGCTCACCGAGGGGGGGTCGGCCTTGATGGGCCGAAACAGCACCTCCCGCTCCAGCCAACTGAGAACCTGCTCCAGCCCCTCACCCGTGCGCAGGTTGGTAAAGACAAAGGGCCTATCTCCCCGCATGCGACGGGCATCCCGTTCCATCACCCCCAAGTCTGCTCCCACATAGGGAGCCAGATCGATCTTGTTGATCACCAGCAGGTCGGAGCGGGTGATCCCCGGCCCGCCTTTGCGCGGGATCTTGTCCCCTTCGGCCACGTCGATGACGTAAATGCAGGCGTCCACCAGCTCCGGGCTGAAGGTAGCTGCCAAGTTGTCCCCCCCCGATTCCACCAAGATGAGATCCAGGGGGCAAAAGCGGCGCTCCAGCTCCTGAATGGCGTCTAGGTTGAGGGAGGCATCTTCCCGAATGGCGGTGTGGGGGCAGCCGCCGGTCTCTACGCCAATGATCCGCTCTGCCTCCAGGGCCTTGGCCCGCACCAAAAACTCGGCATCCTCGCGGGTGTAAATATCGTTGGTCACCACCGCCAAAGACAGGTGATCCCGCAGCGCCAAGCAGAGCTTTTCCACCAAAGCGGTTTTTCCGGATCCCACCGGGCCGCCAATGCCAACCCGTACCGGCTGGGAAGCCTGCGCAACTTTGCCCGACATCGGATACCTGCTCCTCTTTTTGGGCATTCTAGAACCAGATGCTTGCAAGGGATCCGAGTATGGTTCGGCTTTTGGTGGCAACTGCTGTGGTGCTGGTGGGATTTTTGCTGGTTAACCGCCTCTATCGCAACCCGCTGAGTTCGGAGCCGAGACCAGAGCAAGCCAGCCCAGAAGCTGCCCAGCAAGGGATCCCTCAAGGTGGGCCGCTGCAGATTTACCAATCTCGGGAACAGATCCAGCAAACCCTCAACCAAGGGGCTACCGCCACCCAGCAGCAGGTGGAAGCCGTTGAGCAATCCTTGGGCAATCCTTGACCCTTGACAAGTAAGAAGGGAGGCAGGTGCCTGGTTTCAGGCGGAGAAGGGATCCCTCCCCCAGACCGTGAAGCGCCCCTCAGGCTTGGGTGGATCCCCCAGACGCGCTAAAGTCGAGAATGCTGCAATTTTACAGACTGTCCATGCGGATCCCTCCTGTTACCCCAGAGAAAGCCGATAAGCAACTGCAAAAGGTTTACGAAAGCCTGGAGAAAACCTACGGCACCGCCCTCAACCCCCTGCAGGTGATGGCCCACAAGCCCCAACTGATGCGAGCCGTGATGAACCTCTACGGGGCGCTGCACACCCAAAACCCCAACTTGCCTGAAGAGCTGAAGGAGCTGGTCAGCATCCGCATTGCCCAAATCAACGGCTGCCGCCACTACTGCCTTCCCTACCACACCCTGCAGGCGCAAAAGTACGGCGCCTCCCCTGCCAAAATTGCGGCGGTGGCCCAGGCCCGCACCAGCACCCTCTACACCGAGGCGGAAAAGCTGGCCATCGAGTACGCTGAGCGGATGACCGTGCCCAGCATGGTGGTGACCGACAGCTTCTTTGCCCAGCTAAAAGCCATTTGGTCAGATGAAGATCTGGTGGAGCTATCGGCTTGGATTGGCTTTATGAACTTCTGGACTAAGGTGATTGCCGCCCTAGATGTGCCTTTGGATCCCGTCTTTGCCGAGCAGCTTCACGTCTCATGAACAACCGGCAAACTCCCCTCTCTCAGGGGGGTAAGGGATCCCGCCCCCCAGCCTGCCTCTAGGCCCAGTCGTCTCGCGTGCTAAAGCTGCGGTCGTACACCTGGCCGCGGGCATGGATCTGGCGAGTCCGGGCGAACAGCTCTTCTTCGCTCAGGCCCCACTGTTCCAGGATTTGATCCAAATCCCGCTGCAGATCCCAGGCGCCGGGGAAGCCGTGGTAACGGATGCGCAAACGGGCGACTTCCGCCAGCACCCACTCGGAGAGGGGCCTCTCCTGAGCCTGCACCATCAGCTCATCGAGCGCAGCTCGGTCGGTGGCATATTGCGGATGTTGCTGCTCTCGTCGGGATGAGCCATTCGAGGGTGAACGGGATACAGCCATCGGCCTCCCTCCTTTTTTCTCACTCTAGCTGAGTTCCCCTGGAGACTTTCAATATCGAGGATTGGGATCCCTGATGGCATGGGATCCCGAGAAGGCAGAAGAAAACCGCTATACTGCAAATGTTGCAGACCATGAACATTCTTCAGTTGCGGAGGCGGCGGCTATGCCCATGCCCATGATCGAGACCCGTACCGACCGGATGTTGCTCAACTTTGGGCCGCACCATCCCTCTATGCATGGGGTTTTGCGTTTGCTGGTCACCCTAGATGGCGAAAACATCGTCGA
Source organism: Thermostichus sp. OS-CIW-30 (assembly GCF_054060215.1). Lineage (NCBI taxonomy): Bacteria > Bacillati > Cyanobacteriota > Cyanophyceae > Thermostichales > Thermostichaceae > Thermostichus > Thermostichus sp. OS-CIW-30. Next base: position 52,141 of record NZ_JBSSCZ010000008.1, read on the forward strand.
TTGCGAACCGGTGATCGGCTACTTGCACCGCGGCATGGAGAAAATCGCCGAAAACCGCACGGTGGTGCAATACCTGCCCTACGTCTCCCGTTGGGACTACGGGGCCGGCATGTTTAACGAGGCCATTACCGTCAATGCCGTTGAGAAACTGGCCGGGATCAGCGTGCCCAGACGGGCAAGCTACCTACGGGTGATCATGTTGGAGCTGACCCGCATCACCAACCACCTGCTTTGGTTTGGTCCCTTCTTGGCGGATTTGGGCGCCCAAACCCCCTTCCTCTACGCCATGCGGGAGCGGGAGTGGATCCTAGACTTGTTTGAAGCCGTCACCGGCATGCGCTTGATCAACAACAACTATTTCCGGGTGGGCGGCGTGGCGGTGGACTTGCCCTACGGCTGGACGGAAAAATGCCTAGACTTTTGCGAGTATTTCTTGCCCAAAGTGGATGAATACGAGCGGCTGGTTACCGACAACCCGATTTTCCGCCGGCGGCTGGAAGGGGTGGGAGCCATCTCCAAGCAAGACGCCATCAACTGGGGTCTGTCGGGTCCCATGTTGCGGGCCTGCGGCGTCAACTGGGATCTGCGCAAAGTGGATCACTACGAGTGCTACGACGACTTCGACTGGGAGGTGGCCGTTTACCCCGAAGGGGATTGCCTGGCCCGCTATCGGGTGCGCATGAAAGAGATGCGGGAGTCCTGCAAGATCGTGCAGCAAGCGGTGAAGGCTCTGCCGGGCGGCCCCTTTGAAAACCTAGAAGCCAAGCGCATGCTGGAGGGGCCGAAGTCGGAGTGGAACAAAGGGGACTACCAGTTCATCAGCAAAAAGCCTTCCGCCAATTTCAAGATCCCCAAAGGGGAAGCCTACGTGCGGGTGGAGAGCGCCAAAGGAGAGCTGGGCATTTACATCGTGGGAGACGACAACGTCTGCCCGTGGCGCTGGAAGATCCGCCCCCCCGGCTTTGTCAATTTGCAGGTACTGCCTCAGTTGATTCGCGGCATGAAGGTAGCCGACATGATCGCCATCCTCGGCAGCATTGACATCATCATGGGCGAGGTGGATCGCTAGGAATCGCTAAGATACTTACGGAAAGCGAGGACAAAGGCAATGGCCTGGGCGATCTTGGTTCTGCCGCTGTTGATTGTGTCTGTCATTGCTGCGGTTATCGGCCCCAAGCAATGGGCTAAGTACCAAGAGGAAAGGCGCCGCCGCGCGGAAGAGCTATCTGATGCTCGCCTTCAGGCCATCATCCAGCAGGAGCTACGCCGCCGCAACCGTCCCCCCCAATCGGATCCCAACGGCAAGACCTAGCTACAGGGATCCCAAACCCTACCCAACCCGCCATCTCTAGGGAGCTACTCACCCCCATGACAAACGCTGGTATCGACCTACAACTTGGCTTCGAGACTGCCCTACAGAACCTAGGCTTGGGAGCAGGTGCAGCCCATGCCCTCTGGATGCCCCTGCCGATGTTGCTGCTGATCATCGCCGCCACCTTGGGGGTGATGGTCATGACTTGGCTGGAGCGCAAGATCTCGGCAGCAGCCCAACAGCGGATTGGCCCCAACATGGCCGGCCCTCAGGGGGTGCTGATCCCGATTGCCGATGGCATCAAGCTGCTGACCAAAGAAGATGTTCTGCCCATCTTGGCCGACCCGGTTTTGTTCACGCTGGGGCCGATATTGGTTTTCCTGCCCGTCTTTTTGTGCTACCTGGTGGTTCCCTTTGGCCAGAACCTATTGATCTCCAACATTGCCATTGGCGTGTTCTTCCTGATCGCCACCTCCAGCGTGCAACCCATCGGTCTGTTGATGTCGGGCTACGGTTCCAATAACAAGTACTCCTTGCTGGGTGGGCTACGCGCGGCAGCTCAATCGATCAGCTACGAACTGCCGCTGGCCCTGTCAGTGTTGGCCGTGGTGCTGATGAGCAACGGTCTGGACACGGTGGGGATCGTGGAGCAGCAGAGCGGCCTGGGCATTCTGAGCTGGAACGTCTGGCGGCAGCCCATTGGCTTTGTCATTTTCCTGATCTCGGCGCTGGCGGAAACGGAGCGGATCCCGTTCGACTTGCCGGAAGCAGAAGAAGAGCTGGTAGCCGGTTACCAAACGGAGTACTCCGGCATGAAGTTTGCCCTCTTTTATCTGGGATCCTACGCCAACTTGCTGCTGGCTTCTCTGATTGCGGCAGTGCTGTACTTGGGGGGTTGGTCGTTTGTGGTGCCGGTGGAAACGATTGCTGCACTTGCCGGGATTCCTTTGGATAACCCTTTCTTGCAGATCGGCGCGGCGGCCTTAGGCATTGTCATGACGATGGTCAAAGCTTTTATCTTCATCTTCTTGGCCATCCTGCTGCGCTGGACCTTGCCACGGGTGCGCATTGACCAACTGCTGGATTTGGGGTGGAAGTTTTTGCTGCCTGTATCCTTTGTCAATTTGCTGCTAACGGCAGCCCTAAAACTCGCCTTCCCCTCCTTTTTTGGGGGTTGAATGAGAAGTAAACAGGCAAGAGAGGGAGAACAGAGGCCATGACGTTTCTCAAGCGTGTCAAAGAATATGTGGGCGATGCCTTCCGAGCCGCCAAGTACATCGGCCAAGGGATGGGGGTTGTCTTCGACCACATGGGTCGGCGCCCAGTAACTGTGCAATACCCCTTCGAAAAGCTGATCCCTTCTGAGCGCTTTCGGGGACGCATCCACTTCGAGTTTGATAAGTGTATTGCCTGCGAGATCTGTGTTCGAGTTTGCCCAATTGACCTGCCGGTGGTGGATTGGGCCTACAACCCAGAGCTGAAGAAAAAAGAGCTTTACAGCTACAGCATTGATTTCGGGGTGTGCATTTTCTGCGCCAATTGTGTGGAGTTTTGCCCCACCAACTGCCTCTCGGTAACCGAGGATTATGAGCTGGCCGCTTACGACCGCCACGACCTCAACTACCATCAGGTGGCGATGGGCCGTTTGCCCTCCAAGGTAACTGAGGACCCAATGGTGACCCCACTGCGAGAATTTGCCTATCTGCCCAAAGGGGTAATCGATCCCCACGACTTGCCTGCTGGATCCCAGCGGGCTGGCAAACGACCGGAGGAGATTCTGGCGGAAATGAGAGCGGCCAAAGCTGCTAAGGAAGCCGAAGCGAAAGCAGCCAAGGCTGCTGCGGAATAGCGTGACATACTCCCGCACTCATGCTGACGCAAAGCGCTCCGCGCCGCTGTCCGCCACCCCTAGCCCCTTTCCCAGGGGATGTGACTGTTTGAACTTGTGGGACTGCCTTCCAGCATCGCCCGCTGCCGCAAGGTGATGGCCAGAAAAAGCGTCGAGGCCGCGAAGTTGGAGCTGTCCTTAGTGGGAAGGAGATGCCTGGGGCGCAGAAATAAGGTCTTCTGAACCCTGCGATCTGCAATCAAAGATCTGAGTATGAGTATAGGTGTGGTGTCCTAGTCTGAACCAAAATGGCCATACGTGGGCAGGGCAGATGGCTGCCAGCCTTGGCTAACTTCAGGGGAAGGAAAACGTAAACCTACCCGCCAAGCCAGGGGATGTGGCCAAGCCGCTAAAAGTCTGCGCGACGTTTCCGCTCTTGCGAACCGTTACGGTAAAGGGAATGGGAGCAGTTGATTGGGAGCAGCGCCGGAACAATCTCACCTCGATGAAGTATGGCCCTGAGGGCGGGGTGGAAGCCCAAAAGACATTCTCCACAGCATTTTGGGTTACGGCAACACAGTCGGCATTGGCATCCACATCCAGCCGTCCTCCAGAAGGGACAATTCGGTTGTTAAAAAACACGGTCTGCTGCGTGGGATCCGTAACATACAGGTCAAGGTCATCGATGGTGTTCCAACTCAAGGTAACTTGAATGGGGCCGGTGCCCAATACTGGAGGTGTGGGGGTGGGAGAGGGTGTCGGTGCAGGAGTTGGCGTGGGCGTTTCCGTCGGCGTCGGTGCAGGAGCTGGGATGGGCGCAGGTTCCCCAGTGACCCTCTGAGCAAAGTTTCCTTGGAAAGTATTGCCAGCCAGGTAGGCTGCGACTACCGCATCTGGGGTGCCGGGGGCCGCCTGAATTGCCACTCCTACGCCCTCGCCCCGAGCTAGGAACGTATTCCCGGAAATGGTGCGGGCCTGGGTTCCCTGCAAAATACGAATGCCGACACTGCCGGCTATCCTGCCCACGCCGATCCGGTTGGATTGAATGGATGGAATTGAGCCTGCCCCATCCAGCTGAATCCCGGTAGTGCCACTCGTACCTGCTTGCCGCGCCTGCAGTACCAAGCCGGCTCCAGCCGTGGGTGGATCCCCTTCGATTTGGTTGTTGCGGAAGATCCCGCCGGAGTTGTCACCATAGCGAACGGCCAAAGCCCCCAAAGCCTGCAGGAGAATTGTGTTGTTTTCAAGGATGGGATTGCTGCCCGGCACAGTGCCTATGCCCACCCCACCCGTTTTACTGACAATCGGCGAGACACGGCTGACCCGGCCATTCCCAGAGATCTGCACACAGGGATCCAAAAATTGCTGGCACAAAATCTCGGCCAATTGGTTCAAGGCTCCCTCTAGAACCGCAGCATTGCCGTTGACCAAGATGTTGGAGCGAGGGTCGTTGAGGGTGACCTTGCGCGGCTGAAAAGTGCCGTTGTTCACCTGCACCCGTCCACCCCCCAGCACCACATCTACCCCCTGCAGGCTGGTTTGGCTGGCTACAATCACGTCAAAGAGCCCGGTCAGGATCTCATAGGCGGTGGAGCTGGTGATGCGAATGCGACCGCCGTTGGTGCCATCGCCGCCATCCAGGGCCAGGTTGCTTTGCAAAGTTTCCCTGCCCGTCCCCAAAATCTCGATCAGCACCTCCAGGCCGGCTGTGGCAGTCTGAAGTCGCTGCGCCTCTGCAACTGCGTCTGCCAGTTTGGTAAAGGGGCCACTGGCCGGATCCACTCTCAGGATGATGGGCCCGCCACCTGGCGGAGGAAGAGGTGGAGAACTGCCGCCGCCACCCCCACAGCCGAGGGCAACCCCCGCCAACAGAGGCAGCAAGGCTGAACAGATCCCCCAACCAGATTTGGATACTTGGCCAAGCATAGGTGGAAAGCCCCTTACAAGCGCTTAGCGGTTAAGGTTGTTACAGCAACAAACAAGAGCAACAAACAACTGCCACGAGGTCAAAGTGCAGATGGCCAAGTTGGGATCCAATGCCCTCAGCAAAAGCATCCTCTGATGGATCCTCTGTTTAGTCAAGGCTTCGCCAGGGATCCGCAATCAATCGGCAACAAAAATCTCAAAAATCTAGCGCTCTTCAGGTACTTCGAGGGTTCCGGCGATAATGTTCTGCTTCACCGCTTCCACAGCAGCCACCAAATCCGCTGAGAGCAAGGCTTGGTTGTATTCATCCAGGGCATAGCCCACACCCTCGTTCTCCAGGCCAAAGGTTTGAATGCCGCCGACAAAGTTGCCTTAAAGTTGCCTTCCACCACGCTGCGAATCACTTCATAGGTGGCCATATCCACCCGCTTCAGCATCGAGGTGAGACCGTGGTTGAGGGTGGCAGGGTTGTTATCGGTATCCCCCAGGTAGTTTTGGTTAGCATCCACACCGATAAAGAACAGCGGACGGGTATCTCCGCTGCAGATGCTGGCATAATCGGCGGGTTTGGGCACTTCCGCAAAGGGATCTCGAATGAAACTCACCCCGGCGGGCAGCCCTGTAGGATGCTGTTGGGCCAGAGCAGCCCAAAGAGCAGCGAGGTAACATCATCTCCCGCCGTATCCGTGTCGATCAAAAAGCGTTGCACAGCCATACCCAGGCTAAGCCCAAATCAGGGTGACATCTTAACCTTTGCGGGCAGTCTCAGGGCAGCCGCTGAGCCGGTGTATCTTGAGAGGGGATCCCTGTAGACCAGAGTTGGCGATGTCCTTCTCCATCCGCTCCATTACACCGCAACAGATGGCCCAATACCTACAGGATCCCGAGGCCGGCCCTCTGCAATTGATCGATGTGCGGGAACCGGCAGAGCTGGAGCTGGTGAATTTAAATGCCCTGGGCTTTCGCAACTACCCCTTGAGCCAGTACGAGGAATGGAGGGAACGGATCCTCACAGAGCTGGATCCAGATCAGCCAACTTTTGTGCTCTGTCATCATGGCCTCCGCTCTGCTCAGATGAGCCAGTGGCTACAGGCCAACGGGTTCACTCAGGTTCATAACATCAGCGGCGGCATTCACGCTTGGGCTTGTGAGGTGGATCCCTCCCTGCCCACCTATTGAGGTCACGGGCAAACCAGCACCATGTTCCCCATTCTTCATCTGCAGGGGGATCCCCAACAACGAGGCCAACAGTATGGATCCCAGGCGGCCCAACTCATTCGCCACAGCATTGCTAGTTACGCCCGCCAATTTGCCTACCGCTGTGGTCTCACCTGGCAGCAGGCCCAGACCCAAGCAGAGGGATCCCTGCCCTGGCTAGAGCGCCACGTGCCCCACCTGCTGGAAGAAATCCAAGGCATTGCCGCGGGGAGTGGCTTCCGTTTTGCCGAGATTCTGGCCCTCAATTTGCGCACCGAGATTTTATCCAGATCGGTTGTCGGTGGATCCCATCCCGACTGCGCCGCTGCTCTGGAACACAATCTCCAAAACGGAGTACCCCAGCACCCAGCGGATCCTGCTCATGAATGCAAGGCAATGGAGAAACTCATCGATCCAAACCCAGCCAAGTCAGATGGGGGAGAATGTACTACCCTAGCGGCCTTGCCCCAGGTTACCTCCACCCACCACACCTATCTGGCCCAAACCTGGGATTGGCTTGGGGAGCAGCGCAGGGCCTGTGTGCTGTTGCGCGTTCACTCCGATACCCACCCTGCCTACCTCACCCTGACCGAAGCTGGGATCCTGGCCAAAATCGGTCTCAATCAAGCAGGGTTGGCCGTGGCCCTCAACCTCTTGCGCTCTACCCTAGATGGGCAAACCGAGGGAATGCCGGTGCATCTGCTGTTGCGCTTATTGTTGGAGTGTGAGGAGTGGCAGCAAGCTGTGGAGAGGGTGGGATCCTACCCCTACACCGCCTCCTCTTGTGTCAGCGTTGCCGGTATTACAGGACAGGCGACAGGCCTACAGCCCGCTAAGGCGACCAGCTTTGAAATCAGTCCACGAGGAATTGGCCTGCATCTCCCTCAAGGAGGGATCCTCGCCCACACCAATCATTTCCTGGATCCGGCCTTGCGAGAAGATGGCTGCCCCCCCCACACAGGATCCTCCACAAGGCTAGAACGGGCCTATCATTTGCTTCGCCAGAGCGCTCAAACGGGAACCCTAGACGCGGTCGCTCTTCAAAAAATCCTACAGGACCGGACGAATGCCCCCCACTGCATCTGCCGCTATCCGGATCCCCATCTGCCCGCCTGGGATCGCACCGAAAGCGTAGCGGCTGTGGTGATGGATTTGAACCGGCAAATCTTACACCTGGCCCCCAACATTCCCGATCAAGTGGAGTTTGTACCGATTTCCGGGATTTTCTAGGTTTGGGAGATGCAGTAGGATCGAGCTGAAGAGAGAGGAGGGGCAGGCGATCGCGTCCTTGCTGTCGCCACCAGACAGCGGGATGAGGAAAGTCCGGGCTTTCAGAAGAACACACCGCTGGGGAAAGCCCAGTGCGGGTAACCGCGAGGATAGTGCCACAGAAACATACCGCCGATGGCTGGGATCCCAGCACAGGTAAGGGTGCAAAGGTGGGGTAAGAGCCCACCAGCAACGTCGTGAGGCGTTGGCTCGGTAAACCCCGGTGGAAAGCAAGGCCGCAGCCGCAGGATCATGGCTGTTCTTCGCCCCTGTTGGCTGCATCGAGATCACGGTACCCAAAGCGGGGAAGGGTGCTCTCGATGGTGGTGAGCCGCTAGAGGGTGATGGCAACATCACTCCCAGATGGATGATCGCCAGTGCAACTCTGCACTACAGAACCCGGCTTACAACCTCCTCTCTTTTCTACTTGCACATCTACCTGTTTGCACATCTATTTGCACACAGAGAGAGTTTGTTCCGAGCTCACGGGAGTTCTGCAGGTTGCCGGGATCCCTGTGGTCTGGGGCTATTTATTGGCCGTAGTCAGTGTGTCGTTGGGAGAAGCTGTATCGCATGCCCACCTAGGGCACTTGGAGAGCCTTGTCCAATTGTGGGTGGCTGCGCTACGGCGTAGGTTCTGTCATTCTGGTCACGCCTGCCATCCACAGCTCCACGCAGGCTTGCAGAAGGGGGGGGATCCTGGCGGTTTCGGCGCCTTTCTCTGATTTTTTAGATTTTTCATCCGATAGCTGCCCCTCAACAGAGGGCTCGGTTCCGTCGGCGCCAACGGAAGGCAACTCGGCAGTTACCGCCAACATTGCTGCTCCCAAAATCATTACATGCAAAACCCCAACGGCTGCATAAAGGCGATCTGGCTCGACAGATTGCAACTCAGAGTTGGGAAATCGCCGCAAATACTCTGTCAGCTGTTCTTGGGCCTGAGAAAAACCCATCCGCAAGGCGCGACGATGTTCCTCAGAATAAAGGCCAGCCTCCCCGACCAGGGAGCGCACCAGTTCAGGATTATCGGCCAAAGCCCGAAAACAGGTGTGGACATAGCGCAGGAGAATGGCTTGTAACCCAGAGCCTTGAGAGGGGGCGGGATCCGCCTTCAGGGGCAGATCGGCTATGCCGGAAAAGACCCCCAGCTCCCCAAATACGGCCAGGAGTAACCCTTGCTTGGTGCCGAAGTGCCGAAACAGGGTGACCTCATTCACTCCGGCCAAATCCGCAATTTGACGGGTGGTGGTCTGGGTGATGCCCTGACGAACGAACAGCTCCCGAGCCGCATTCAGCAGCCTTTGCCGAGAAGAAGGACGTGCCATAGTGAGGAGAAAACCTGAAGAATTGCGGCGGGCTGCAAGTGACGCTTGCATTTACGGTGGAATACCGCTAGGCTTAATGTCAAGCGAGAGGATGTCGGCAGCGTTGCCTCTGCTCCTCTTCTTCCTGTGTAGCCAAGTTCATCACAGCGGAGCACATAGCAAGTCACTGCTGGCTATGGCGGTGTCTTCAGGGGCTTGACTCCGTTTTCACGTTGGGCCGCTGTTATCCGGCGGCCTTAACTTGGGCTTTGTGTTTTGGCTCTTTCCTAGTCAGTCTAGTCTACTTCTTCTTCTGAGGTTTTGTGGGTTCATGACCACTTCTTTTTCTCGCCAATCGCTGAATCATCCCGCTCCGCTCAATCGGCCCGAGCCCCAAGAGTCCTTTCGGTTTGCTTGGGAACATGTGCTCTTCTTTGCCATTTTTCACGTGGTGGCTTTGGTGGGAGGCATTTTCTTCTTCTCCTGGCCCGCTCTGGGAGTAGCCCTATTTCTCCACTGGTGTTTCGGCAGCTTAGGCATCTGCTTGGGGTACCACCGCCTGCTCAGCCATCGTAGTTTCCAGGTGCCCAAGTGGCTGGAATATGTCTTCACGACTCTCGGTGCCCTGGCCGTTCAAGGGGGGCCGATCTTTTGGGTGGGTGGCCACCGTCAGCACCACGCCTTTACCGAAGACGAGGAGAAGGATCCCTATTCTGCTCGTAAGGGCTTTTGGTGGAGCCACATACTCTGGCTGATCTACCACCGCGAAGAATTTTTTAACCCTGAGAAGTATTTTGCCTTTGCGCCGGACTTGGCTCGGGATCCCTTCTACCGCTGGCTGGATAGGTACGCCCTGCTTCTGCAGCTGCCATTGGCCGCGATACTCTACCTGCTGGGGGGCTGGTCATTCGTCGTGTACGGTATCTTTGTGCGGACAGTGCTGCTACTGCATTGCACCTGGTTAATCAACTCGGCCAGCCACTTCTGGGGTTACCGGACTTTCGAGAGCAATGACAATGCTCGTAACCTTTGGTGGGCGGCCATTCTAACCTATGGTGAAGGCTGGCACAACAACCATCATGCCGACCCGAAGTGCGTTAAGGCCGGTTTGCGTTGGTGGGAGATCGACATGACCTACTGGGCCATTTGGCTGTTGGCGAGATTGGGCCTGGCTCGTAAGCTGCACCTGCCTGCCCAAGGCCAAGCTGCTCGCTGAACTGGTTTTTCCCAGACCTTGCAGAGGAATCATCCGGGGATCCCTATCCCTAGGGATCCCTTTTGGGTTGCAGAGAGAGCTAGTCTTCTAAGGGGCTATACTGCCACGCTCCATAGTGGTCAAGAATACGCTTAATTTGTTCTATGTCGGCATCGGGTTCTTGATGAATATGCAATGCCTCTATTTGGCTGTCTTGGTAGCGAAAGGTGGAGTTTTTTTTCCACTCCAGCTCCGTTTTCACCCCTGAAACACAGGCCAAATGAGCAGCCACCTCCCGATAAACCATCAGGGGCATAGAATCGTAGCGAACAGCGTAGCGTTTCAGCTTGGGGACGCTCACGTATGACAACCCAATCAACGTAGCTCAAAACAACTCAAGTATAGTCACTTCAAGTTAGATTAAGACGCTTCCTAACTACTCCGCGGTGTCGCCCAAATGCTCCGCATCACTTCCGCGAGCCCCCCAATCCCTCTCCCTAAGAGAGAGAAGAGCTAGGAAGCACTGCAACGGAACAGTTTCATTCCTCATTGAAATGACTATAACTTCTGGGCAATACAGTCACCAAAACCCCCCCGCTCAACACTCTTTGCTGGACACTTGACCGGCAAAATGGGATGGGACTAAGCAATTTTGTCATCGACCAAAGTGCAGCAATTGACCTGATCTAGGCAAATCTTTCCCCATTGCAAGGCCCAGCGTACTAAGGCCACCCGATTTGCCGTTCGGGTCTTGCTCAAAATATTGCTGATGTGATTGTCAACGGTGCGCTTGCTGATCTCTAGGCGTTCCGCGATGTCCTGATTGGTCAGTCCTGCTGCAATCAACTCAATGACCTGCAGCTCCCGTTCGGACAACAAGTCTGCGGAATGATAGTCAGTGCCCATTCCGAATGCCTGCTTAAGATGAACTGTAAAGATTACCTACCCCAATTCTAGGGGATCACCCCTGAGATGGATAGCCCTGCAGCAGGGAAATCTTGAGCGATTCTCGGCCAGACTCCGGCTGCAGGCCACTGATGCGAGCGTTTTCGGATAGGCTTCACAAGGGATCCAAGTGCTTCCGGGGCAGTTCCACCTGAACCCACAGCCCACCGGTTTGCGGGTGATTGCGCAATTGGATGGTGCCCCCATGAACCTCGACAATCTGCCGCACAATTGCCAGCCCTAGGCCGGTTCCGCCTTTGCTGCGGGCCCGCGCAGTGTCGGTGCGGTAAAAGGGCTGAAAGACCAACTCAAATTGATCTTCTGGCAGGCCGGGGCCGTGGTCGTACACCTCTAGCCGCACCTGGGATCCCTGCTCCGAAAGCACCACATGGATAGGAGAGTCGGGCTTGCCATACTTGACGGCGTTGTCCAAGAGATTGAGGATGAGGCGGTATAGGCGTTGCTCATCTCCCCAGAGGTAAATCTGGGACAATCCGCTCAGGTGCAGTTCCTGGTGTCGAGGCTTGGCCAACGGCTCTACACTTTGCCAGGCCTCGCGCACCAAACTTGCCAGATCCACCCAACGCCATTGGGAGCGGGATGCGGCTCCCAAATTGAGGGCGCTGAGTTCGAGCAAGTCTTGAACCAAATGGCTCAGGCGCAGAGTTTCATTTAGCAATCGTTCCACCCAGACTGCCTGAGCGGCATCGACCCGGCTTTGTAAAGTTTCGGCCAGCAAGCGAATGGAGGTGAGGGGGGTTTTCAGCTCGTGAGCCACATCCGAAGCCCAGCGATCCCGCTGTTGGGCCAGCATTTTTGCTTCCAGCCGGTCTTCTAAAAAAATGGCCACGTGCGCTTGCGGCAGCAGCAGCCCCCAAGCCCGCAGCGGAATCGGTTTGCCATCCCCACCGGAAGGGTAGAAAATCCATTCGCGACTTTGGACAGGAGCAGCGGTCTCCTGTCGGCGGGTAGCCTCGATGAGCTGATCCAACTCATAGGAGCGCACCCATTCCAGCAAGAGCTTGATGCCCGGCTGCCATTGGCTGATGCGCAGCAGGCGCTGGGCGGCAGGATTGCACTCCAGCACCACGTTGTTTTCGTCCACCCGCAGATATCCCCAAGGGAGCCGCTGACTCAGGTATTGCCAGTTTTGCAGTTGCTGTTTTTGGTTGGCCCAATCCAGATCTTGTTGGCGAAGATAACGGCTGAGCAAGCTGAGCATCTGTTCCAGGGAGTGGAGGGGCATGGCCAGATGCACCAGGGATCCCAACCGCTGCAATTCGCGTCTGAAACGGCGCCGAGTCTGCCACAGCAGGAGCAACGTGCAAAGCAAACCGATTCCCAACCCGATCAGGATCCCGGCTTCCAGTCCCATGTTCCCACCACCTTTGCTGCCATTGTCGCTCAGGGAAGCAAGAGTGGAGGCGAAAGCCCGGTTGCCGGCCTCTTATCGACGATGTACGAGGGTGGTACTGGCTTGGTCGGTGGGCACAAGCAAGATCTCGCTGATGTTCACGTGGGGGGGACGGGTTGCCGCAAACACCACCACTTCAGCCACATCCATCGCCGTCAAGGGGGTGAGGCCCTGATACACTGCTGCCGCGCGGGCGCGATCCCCACGGAAGCGCACTTGGCTGAACTCGGTTTCCACCAGGCCCGGCTGAATCTCGGTGACGCGAATGGGGGTGCCCAGTAAATCCAGCTTCAGCCCCTCAGAGATGGCCCGCACGGCGGCCTTAGAAGCGCAATACACAGCGCCACCTGGGTAGGTCTGCCGACCGGCAATGGAGCCGATGTTCACCACATGGCCTCGACCTCGCTCCACCATGCCGGGCAAAACGGCGCGGGTAACATAGAGCAGACCCTTGAGGTTGGTATCGATCATCTCTTCCCAGTCTTGCAAGGCCCCCATGTGGAGCTTGTCCAAGCCACGACTTAAACCTGCATTGTTGACCAAGATGTCGATGTTGGCCCACGGCGAGGGCAAAGATTGAAGCGCCTGCTGCACGGCTGCCCCATCCCGCACATCCAAAGCCAGCAGGTAGGAAGGAGTGCCGTAAGCCTGCTGCAATTCCCCAGCCAGTTCCTGCAGCCGATCCTGACGGCGGGCCACCAGAATCAGGCGGGCTCCAGAACGGGCAAAAAGGGTGGCACAAGCGGCCCCAATGCCGCTACTGGCTCCGGTGATGAGCACGATGGAGTTTTCAAGCATCATTTGCTAATTCAAATGCTGTGATTTCAGTTGGGTTGAGTCGGAGAAAAATGGACAGCTACCTTCAGCTTCCTCGTCAGTTCGAGGCTACAGCCATTCTAGAGTTCGAGCCACTTCCCCAGGGGGGAGCCTGGGATCCAGCAAACGAATCGTTTCTCTGCCGTTCGGTAGCGACCCTACCGCTCCCTGCAAGAGCCTAAAGAGAGCGCTCCAGCAGCTTGACGCAAGCATACAGAGTATCCAAATGGGGAGTGGGCACCCCCACCAAACGCCCCAACTCGGTGATGGCTCCCACAATGGCCTCGATCTCCGTCCGTCGCCCCAGCTCAACATCCTGCAGCATCGAGGTGCGATGGGATCCCACGCGGGCTGCATCTTCTAGCCGCTCTTCCAAAGAGACCGGCAGCCGGATCCCCAGAGCTTGGGCTACAGCCTCAACTTCCCGCATCACCGACCGAACCAAAGCACGGGTGGGTGGGTACTGAGCGATCTCATCTTGAGCAGCCCGGGTGAGGGCGCTGATGGGATTGAAGGCGGCATTGCCCCACAGTTTCTGCCAGATCTCGGCCCGAATCTGCGAGGTGAGAGTGGTGGAAAGCTGCGCCTGTTCAAAGATGGCGGCCAAGGACTGCAGCCGTCCTGACAGGGATCCATCCGGCTCCCCCAGAATGTAGCGCCCACCCCCTGTGTGCAAGACCACTCCTGGCTCTGCCAACTGCACGGCGATATACACCACACAGCCGATCACCCGCTCTATCGGCAGATGGGCAGCGATAACCCCTTCTGGATCCACGGAAGTCAGGGAATGCCCCTCAAACTCGCCGCCATGCCGGTAGAAGTACCACCAGGGGATACCATTCTGGGCGATCACAATGGGGGTGTCGGGGCCACACAGGGATCCCAGTCGAGGGGCAAGCTGCGGCAAGCTGTGGGCCTTGACCGTCACTATCAGCCAGTCCTGTGGGCCCAGGGCAGCCGGGTCGTCGGTGGCCGTCAAGTGCTCCACCCAGGTTTGGGAGGGATCCCCCTGCCGGATGAGCTTCAGACCTTGGGTGCGGATGGCCTGCAGGTGAGCTCCACGGGCCACGACACTGACGGGAAAGCCAGACCGAGCCAGGCATATGGCCAAGTGACTTCCCACCGCCCCAGCGCCAACGATACAAATCTTCATGAGTTTATCATCTTTCCGCCACCCACCTCATATCCAGGTGGCCAATTGACATGGAATTGACATGGAGCTGTAACAAGGCCCGATACCGGGCCCGGGAGAAATCCTCGACAGCTTTACTCTGCCCCCCCTTGGGTCACCCTCAGGATCCCATATCCAAGTGCCACGCCCACCAGGGTCAGCACAATGCAGAGTCCAGCAGTGGTGAAGATCTCGCCAGCCATAGATTCAGCTTCCTCGCAAATGGGATACATCGCCTTCTCAGGATATCGGATCCCAAGCCCTGGCCTTCACTCCAAGGGTGTAGCGGCCCAAACCCAACTCCTCGAAAAACAGTCGTTCTCCCAGACTTGATGAGATCCGGCTATCCACCTCTATAATGAAAGCAATTTACAAGTCTTTACCGGCATAGGCTAAATTGTAATGCCTACAGCCGTAAAACTTGTCCGGTGGCTCTCGAATGCTCTGTTGGGCCTCGTGAGCCCTGGAAACGGTTCTCGATAGGGTCTTGGAGCGCTGGGAATTCTAACCCACTGGAAAGTTCCCAGGCAGTTCTCGCCAAAGAGCCGTTCAAGGAAACTGAGGCAAAAGACCCAGGAGTTGAGTCCTTATACCTAGGCTCCGCTCCTGCTTCGAAGAAGCAAACTTTGTAGTTTCATTAACGTCCTCATTCATTTAGATGTCTTTAAGGAGTAGTTCAGATGACCATAGCGGTAGGGCGCGTGCGTCAGGAGCGAGGATGGTTCGACATCGTCGATGACTGGCTCAAGCGCGACAGATTCGTGTTTATCGGCTGGTCCGGGCTGCTGCTGTTCCCCTGCGCTTACCTAGCCCTGGGCGGCTGGCTCACCGGCACCACCTTTGTAACTTCCTGGTACACCCACGGATTGGCCAGCTCCTACCTGGAAGGGTGCAACTTTTTGACCGTAGCCGTCTCCACCCCCGCCGACAGCATGGGGCACAGCCTGCTGCTGCTGTGGGGCCCCGAAGCCCAGGGGGACTTCACCCGCTGGTGCCAGATTGGGGGGCTGTGGACCTTTGTGGCCCTGCACGGAGCGCTGGGGCTGATTGGCTTTATGCTGCGGCAATTTGAGATTGCCCGGCTGGTGGGGGTGCGGCCCTACAACGCCATTGCGTTTAGCGCGCCGATAGCGGTGTTTGTGAGCGTGTTTTTGATTTACCCGCTGGGGCAGAGCAGCTGGTTTTTTGCCCCCAGCTTTGGGGTGGCGGGGATTTTCCGCTTTTTGCTGTTTTTCCAGGGGTTTCACAACTGGACGCTGAACCCGTTCCACATGATGGGGGTGGCTGGCGTTTTGGGTGGAGCGCTGTTGTGTGCCATCCACGGGGCGACGGTGGAGAACACCCTGTTTCAGGATGGGGAGGCGGCCAGCACCTTTCGGGCTTTTGAGCCGACGCAGTCGGAGGAGACCTACTCGATGGTGACGGCCAACCGGTACTGGAGCCAGATTTTTGGGATAGCGTTTTCCAACAAGCGGTGGCTGCACTTTTTCATGTTGTTTGTGCCGGTGACGGGTTTGTGGATGTCGAGCATTGGGGTAGTGGGGTTGGCGCTGAACCTGCGGGCGTATGACTTTATCAGTCAGGAGGTGCGGGCAGCGGAAGACCCGGAGTTTGAGACGTTTTACACGAAGAACATTTTGCTGAACGAGGGGATTCGGGCGTGGATGGCGCCGCAGGACCAGCCCCATGAGCGCTTTGAGTTCCCTGAAGAAGTCCTCCCCCGCGGCAATGCGCTCTAAACCCACTGAGCTCGCTCGACTTTAGCTGCGGTAGATCCCTAGAGATCTGCTCTGTGAGGATGAGCGCTTGCCCAAGGGATCCCCTGCCGCGGATCCCAGTGGACAGGGAGCCCAACGGCAGGCGCTCGCGTTAACTAAACTTTTTTTGGTGTCTCTTGTTCCTGACTATCATTGGAGGTTGGTCTCTGTGACCTCGACAACATTTGGTTCTGCAGTGGTGCAAGATCGCACCCAAGGCGGATTTGCCTGGTGGGCTGGGAATGCCCGCTTGATTAATCTCTCCGGTCGGCTTTTGGGCGCCCATGTGGCTCACGCTGGCCTGATCGTCTTCTGGGCGGGGGCGATGCTGCTGTTTGAGGTGGCTCACTTCACGCCGGATCGGCCTATGTATGAGCAGGGCCTGATCCTGATGCCCCACGTGGCCACTCTGGGCTGGGGGGTTGGCCCGGGGGGCGAGGTGATTGACACCTACCCCTACTTTGTCATCGGGGTGCTGCACCTGATCTCCAGCGCCGTGCTGGGGTTGGGGGGCATTTATCACGCCATTCGCGGCCCAGAAACTCTGGAGCAGTCTTTCCCCTTCTTCGGCTACGACTGGAAAGACAAGAACAAGATGACCACCATCCTGGGGATCCACCTGATCCTGTTGGGGTTGGGGGCTTTCCTATTGGTGGCCAAGGCCATGTGGTTTGGCGGTGTCTATGACACCTGGGCTCCAGGGGGTGGCGATGTGCGGGTAATTACCAACCCCACCTTGAACCCCGCTGTGATCTTCGGCTACTTGTTCAAATCTCCCTTTGGTGGGGAAGGCTGGATCATCAGCGTCGACAACATGGAGGATGTAATCGGTGGCCACATTTACATCGGCATTATCTGCATTGCCGGTGGGATCTGGCACATCCTCACCAAGCCCTTCGGTTGGGCCCGCCGCGCCTTTATCTGGTCTGGGGAGGCCTATCTCTCCTACAGCTTGGCGGCGGTTTCGCTGATGAGCTTCATTGCCACCTGCTACATCTGGTTCAACAACACCGTCTACCCCAGCGAGTTCTACGGCCCCACTGGCCCAGAAGCCTCGCAAGCGCAAGCCCTCACCTTCATCGTGCGCGACCAGCGCCTGGGGGCGAACATTGGCCAAGCCCAAGGTCCCACCGGTCTGGGTAAATACCTGATGCGCTCCCCCACGGGCGAGATCATCTTCGGCGGCGAGACGATGCGCTTCTGGGATGTGCGGGCTCCCTGGAAAGAGCCGCTGCTGGGCCCCAATGGGTTGGATCTGGATAAGCTGAAAAACGACATTCAGCCCTGGCAAGCCCGCCGTGCAGTGGAGTACATGACCCACGCGCCGCTGGGATCCCTGAACTCGGTGGGGGGTGTGGCTACTGAAATCAACACGGTGAACTTCACCAGCCCCCGCACCTGGTTGGCCGCTCACAACTTCATCTTCGGCTTCCTGTTCTTTGTCGGCCACCTGTGGCATGCCGGTCGCGCTCGCGCTGCCGCTGCTGGCTTTGAGAAAGGGATCAGCCGCGAGAACGAGCCGGTTTACCGGATGAAGCCGATCCGATAAGGGCATAAGTCCCTCTGGAATGTACCTTTGGCCCCCCTTGCCGGGGGCCTTTTTTTGGGCATCCCCCCCTCAAGGATTGGCAGAAAGAAAGTTTGGGGTGGAAACTGAAAAGCGCTGAGTCATCAGAGCAGATGCACAAGATCCCTGTTACCGTCATCACCGGATTTCTGGGATCCGGCAAGACCACGGTGATCCGTCACCTTTTGCTCAACAACCAGGGCCGCCGCATTGCCGTGTTGGTTAACGAGTTTGGCGAAGTGGGCATCGACGGCGAGTTGCTGCGGGATTGCCAACTGTGTGAGGGGGAGGGATCCATCCCCATTCTGGAGCTGGCCAACGGCTGTCTCTGCTGCACGGTGCAGGAGGAGTTTTTGCCCACCATGGAAGCTCTGTTGCAGCGGCGGGCGGAGCTAGACTGCATTTTGATTGAAACCTCAGGACTGGCCTTGCCCAAGCCGCTCGTGCAGGCTTTCCGCTGGCCCACCATTCGTACAGGCGCCACGGTGGATGCGGTGATTACGGTGGTGGATGGTCAGGCTCTGGCCTCCGGGCAACTGGTGGGGGATCCGGCGGCCCTGGAGGCGCAGCGGCAGGCTGACGAAAGTTTGGACCATGAGACTCCGCTTGAGGAATTGTTTGAGGATCAGTTGAGTTGTGCCGATTTGGTGGTGCTCACCAAGGTGGATCAGATCTCTTCTGAGCAACAGGCGCAAGTGGAAAGCTGGCTGCGCCGGCGGTTGCCCCCTGGGATCCAAATTCTCCCCTGTGAGCGGGGCCAGGTCTCCCCAGAAGTGCTCTTGGGCTTTAATGCAGCGGTGGAAGACCAGCTCGAGCGCCGCCCCAGCCACCACGATCACGGGGAGGAGCATGAGCACGAAGCTTTTGAGTCTTTCTACCTCAGCTTGGAGGGAGGTTATGAGCCGGGATCCCTGGTGGCTCAGCTACGCCAGTTGGCCCAAGAGGAATGTCTTTACCGGATAAAAGGGTTTGTGGCCGTCCCCTACAAGCCGATGCGCCTGGTGCTGCAGGGGGTGGGATCCCGATTTGAAACCTACTACGACCGCCCCTGGCGACCCCAGGAGCCGCGCTTGACCCGACTGGTGCTGATTGGGCAAAACCTCAACCGCGAGCGCATTGCCGCCCAGCTCCAGGCCTTGGCCATCAGAGAAACGGTGTCCCCCACCGGCTGATCCCTGTCGGAGGCGAGTGGGATCCCTTGGGTCCTCGGCTCTCATCCCCCCGTCCCAGAGGGAAAGGAAGCAGCGTCCAGTTCTACTGTTACTCAAAGGTGGTCTAGAGGTAGGTATCCAAAAGAGAGGCCAAAGTGGGAAACCGGCAGCGCAAACCCAGGGTTTCTGGGGAAATGGCCGGGTAAACAAAATGGCGCTGGCGCAGACAATATTCATCCCACTCGGAAAGCCGCACCCGAAACAAGAAGGCCAAGCCGCGAACCAAAGCCAAAGGCAGGGGCACGCGGAAATAAATCCGCTTTTTGAAATAGGCACACACCTGTTCCACGCACTCATCCAAAGACAAGGGGGAGTTGCCCAACACCCAATCTCCTGCGCCTGGGGGATGAGCCACCCAGTGGGCGACCATCTCGGCCACATCGGCAGCGTGGATAAAGTGGAAGCTGGCATCCACCCGCAAAAAGCGGATCAGATCCAGCCAGCGGAGAACGTCCTTGAGGCCGGCAGTGATGTGGGAGTAGGGGTGGTGGGGGCTGCCGCCAAAGAGCAGGGTGGGATAAAGGGTGAGCAG
This sequence comes from Thermostichus sp. OS-CIW-30, assembly GCF_054060215.1. Lineage (NCBI taxonomy): Bacteria > Bacillati > Cyanobacteriota > Cyanophyceae > Thermostichales > Thermostichaceae > Thermostichus > Thermostichus sp. OS-CIW-30. The sequence continues at coordinate 71,585 of NZ_JBSSCZ010000008.1, forward strand.
GCGCTCCGGCCAGAAGCCGCTTTCCTGCCGCCGCAGCAGCATCTCGTACTTGCTGCGGATGTAGTCGGTGCCGGCCCGTCCGGCAATGGCCAAAGGCTCCAGGTCCTGGTTCAAAAGGCTGGCCGTGGAAAAGTAGATCACCTGCTGACAGCGCTCCGGATCCAACAACTGAAAGAGCTCCAGGGTGTGGGTAACATTCACGGCCCAAGCCAGGGCGGGATCCCCCCAAGCTGCCGCCATGTGGATCAGCCCGTCCATCTGCCGTAGCAGGGCAGCCTGTTCCCGGATGCGCAGGAGATCGCCGGGTACTAGGGTGATAGGGGCGGGCAGCCGTTCCAGGGGCAGCCGTAGGCGGCTGGTCTCGCGGATGAGAACGTACAGGTGGTAGGCGGGCCGCTCCGGAAACTCGGGATCCCTTTGCTGGGCCAGGCGCTCCAACACATAGTGCCCCAGGCAGCCGCTAGCGCCGGTAAGAAACAGGTTTCGCAAGAGGTCTTCCCAACGGGACTCGATGAAAAAAGCTTCTGACTAGTGTACCGCTTCAGCTTCTGTCTGCCGGACTGCCTGAACCCTCAATTCCCCTGCAAGAGAGCCGCTCGGCTTGGCAAACCCCACACTGGAAATTTGCCCGCAAGGATGTCAGCATAGTTCGACAAGAATCCAACTCAAAGAGCATATCCGAATATCCATCTGCATCTGTGGCTGTAACCTCTTCTCCGCCTTCCCGTTCCCGCGCTTTTGGCCTTTGGCCGCCGCTGGCCTTGGTTTTGCAGCGGCTGACCCAAGCGGTGCCGGTGCTGCTGTTGATCACGGTGCTCAGCTTTTTGCTCTTGCAGCTGGCCCCCGGAGATTTTTTGGATCCCTTGCGGGCGGATCCCAGTGTCAGCCAGGAGTTTATTGCCCAAGAGGAAGCGCGGCTGGGGTTGGATAAGCCCTTGGTTTGGCAGTATTTGACCTGGCTGGGCAACCTGCTGCAAGGGGATTTCGGGGTGAGCTACACCTATCGCGTGCCGGTAGCACAGCTCATCCTCTCCCGCGCCGGCGCTACCTTGCTGTTGGCGGTGTCCTCTGTGGTGCTGACTTGGCTGGTCGCCATTCCCCTAGGGATCCTGGGGGCGCTGCGGCAGAACACCCCCCTGGATCGGGCGTTGCAGTTGCTCAGCTACCTGGGCCAGGCCATGCCCAGCTTCGTGCTGGCCATTTTGCTGCTAATTGTGGCCCAAAACGTGAGCTGGCTGCCGGTAGGGGGGATGACCAGTGTTTATTTTGCCGAGCTTAGTTTGGGGGAAAAGTTGCTGGATCTGGGCCGCCACCTGCTCCTGCCCACGCTGGCCCTGAGCATCACCAGCTTTGCCGGGCTGCAGCGGATTACGCGCGGCAATTTCTTGGATGTGCTGCGGCAGGAATACATCCAGGCGGCGCGGGCCCGTGGGATCCCAGAGTGGCGGGTGATCTGGTTGCACGCGCTGCGCAACGCCGTCAACCCCTTGATCACGATCTTGGGCTTTGAGTTTGCCAATCTGCTCAGCGGCTCTTTTATTGCCGAGTTTTTCTTCAATTGGCCGGGGCTGGGCAAGCTGCTCTTGGAGGCTGTTCAAAGTTTCGACATCAATGTGGTGATGGCGGGGCTTCTGCTGGGGGCCGTGATGCTCATTCTGGGCAATTTGTTGGCCGATTTGCTCCTGATGTGGGTGGATCCCCGGATCCGACCCGACTCACTGCTGTAGTTAACCATTGCTGCTACGGATCCCTCAAACAGGCGGCTCAATTGTGGAGACAATATCCCGAATCACCGCCTCAGCCTCTTGCCGTCGGTTGCCGGCCATCTCTCCCGACCCGGCCAGAGAAACCCGATGGGTCAGTACCGGCACGAACAGTGCTTGCAGATCTTCTGGTAGACAAAAGCTGCGCCCTTTCACCAGCGCCTGAGCCCGTGCTGCCCGCGCCAAGGCCAGGGCTCCACGGGTGGATACCCCCGCCCGCAGCAGCTTGGACACGCGGGTGGCCTGCACCACCTGCAGAAGATAGTCCGCCAGGGATCCATCCAAATACACCTGATCCACCGCCGACTGAATCTCTCGCAACTCCATCAGGGAGAGAACCGGCTGCAGAGCATCCACCGGCTCGGCCTGTTGCCGTTGCAAGAGTAAAGCTCGCTCTACCTCAGGGCTGGGGTAGCCAATCGACAGCCGTACCAAAAACCGATCCAACTGGCTTTCTGGGAGGGGATAGGTGCCGTGGTACTCCAAAGGATTTTGGGTGGCCAACACCATAAATGGGCTGGGCAGCGGGTAGGTGCGATCGTCCAGCGAAACCTGCTTTTCCGCCATTGCCTCCAGCAGGGCACTTTGGGTGCGGGGCGAGGTGCGATTGATTTCATCCGCCAAGACCACGTGGGCAAAAATGGGGCCGGGACGAAATTCAAAATCCCCTTTTTCTTTGTTGAAAAGGGTGAGGCCAAGGATATCTGTCGGCAATAGGTCGCTGGTAAATTGAATCCGCTGAAACTTGGCCCCCAAACTCTGGGCAATAGCCCGCGCCAAAGTGGTCTTGCCTACACCGGGCACATCTTCAAGCAAAACATGACCTTCCGCAACCAAGGCCGTGACCACCGCCTGCACCACCTGCGATTTGCCCTGAAACACGGATTCGATATTGGCAATCAGCTTGCCAATCTGTTGGTGCAAGGTTTGTAATCGCTCCGCTGGGATCCGTGCCGAACCAGACCGGGTGCTGACACTCGCCATAAACCATTCCCAAAGGGGCCTATTCCACCTTACAGGCTGGATCCCATTGCCAGCTCAGGGCGGGATCCCGCTAAACCCCAGTGAAAAACCGGAGTATCATAGACCTGAGCTCTCCACGAAGGATAACTATCTTGGAACTGTCTTGTAAAAGTGAATATGCTCTCCTAGCCCTTCTGGAATTGGCCCAGCACTACAGTGATGGCCAGGTGCTGCAGATCAAAGAAATTGCGGCCCATCAGTCCATACCCGACCGCTACTTGGAGCAATTGCTGGCCACCTTGCGCAGACAGGGGTTGGTGCGCAGCCAACGGGGATCCAAGGGAGGCTACTTCCTGGCCCGAGCACCCTGGCAGATCTCGCTGCTGGATGTTATCCAGGCCATCGAGGGGGAAGATCTCACCCGCTCCCGCGACTTGCCCTCGGGCGATCTCACCCCAGAGCGGGAAGTGCTCCTGGAGGCCTGGCAAGAGGCTCAAGCTGCGGCGGTAGCCATTCTCCAGAAGACCACCCTACAAGACCTCTGCGACCGGCAGGCACAACAGCAACAGGCTCGGCTCATGTACTACATCTAGGCCAGAGGCTGGAGCTGGGATCCCTGGCAAGTTTTGGGTTATCCTGAAACCCACTGCTTTTCGAATTGAGCCCTTCCATGACCGTTCGCTCTTCTCGCTCTCAGGCTGCCGATACGTTTTCCGCGGAAGATTTTGCCCAGGCTTTAGACAAGCAAAACCTCAGCTTTCAACCGGGGCAGGTGGTGCAAGGCCGCATCTTCCAACATCAGAACGATGGCGCTCTGGTGGATATTGGCGGCAAATCCCCGGCCTTTTTGCCCCTCAAGGAAGCAGGGATCCGCCCAGGGGAAGATTTGAGTGCGCTCTTTCCTTTAAAGACAGAAGCCGAGTTTCTCATCCTGCGGGAAGATGCAGAAGGACAAATTGTGCTCTCGGCGCGGCGGCTGAGGCTGAAGCGGCTTTGGGAAGAGCTGGCCCAGAAGCAAGCCAACGGCCAGACGGTAACCGTTCCGGTGATCGCCACCAACAAAGGGGGGGTGGTGGTGGATGTGCAGGGGCTGCGCGGCTTCATTCCCCGCTCCCACCTCAGCCAACGGGAAAGTCTGGAGGAGTTGGTGGGGCAATCCTTGACAGCAAGCTTTATCGAGGTGAACCCAGAAGCCAACAAGCTGGTGCTCTCCCAAAGGGCGGCTGTAAAGTCGGAGAACCTGAGCCGCTACACCAGTGGCCAAGTGGTGGAGGGCAAGGTCAGCGGACTGAAACCCTTCGGCGTGTTTGTGGATTTGGAAGGGGGGATAACCGGGCTGTTGCATATCAAGCAGGTCAGCCAAAACTTTGTAGCCTCGCTACCGGATTTGTTCAAACCAGGCCAACGCATCAAAGCTGTTGTCATCGATGTAGATGAGGCCAAGGGACGGATGGCCCTCTCCCTGCGGGTGCTGGAAAAGCATCCGGGCGAGGTGCTGGAGCAGCTGGACAGGGTTATGGAGGAGGCCGAAGAGCGGGCCGGTAAACTCAAGGGGAGAATAACATCCGACGGCCAAGTCATCTGATCCCATCTCTGCCTCGAGTTCGGATGCAAAACCTGCAGAGGGAAAGCAAGACGCCTTACGGCAATCAGAGGAAAATCACTTCCAAGGGATCCCATACGGGATCCTTTTTTTCATCCCGTGCTCAACGCCTTACGGCAATCAGAGGAAAATCACGGTACTCTAGTACTACCCTTACTCCTGCAGGGGCCTGTGCTCAACGCCCAGGGGCTTACCCCTGACAATACCATTGGTCTTAGCCCTCTTCAGCCAGGAGGTGATTTTCGGAAGAGTTCCCAGAAGAGGGCTGGATCCCCTACCCCCGCATAGGCAACCTCGAAGGTTAGAGCTTAGGATGGCTTGACCCATCTCCTCTTTATCAGCTCTCTCGCTGCCTATGAACCTGTCATCCATTGCCAAGCCACAGCAGCTTTCTCTTTTGCTGATTGCACTTCAGCTAACTCTGGGAGCGCCGGCGACAGCTCATCCGGTCACCAGTTCTGCAACGGACTCGACGGCGGCGGCCATTCAGCGAGTAACGGAAATTCATGGCGGAGCTGGGCCTTGGGCCGTGGTCGGCTATCGCATGGGGATGCGCGCTCTGCAGGAGCTGGGCTTGATGAGTCCAACTCCCCACACTTCTAGGAACCGTTTTCTGGTGGAGGTCATTCACGAGTCGCCGGCAGAGATCCCGTTCGTGTGCATTGTGGATGGCTTGCATGCTGCAACAGGAGCCAGTTTGGGCAAGTTGAACTTGAAGCTGGTGGAGGTCGAATCTCTTGAAAAAATGCGCAGCGTGGTCATCCACCGAGAGACCGGCAAGCGGGTGGAGTTTCAAGTTTTGCCCGAGTTTATTGACAAATACCAGAACTTGCCCTCGGAACAACTGGCGGCTGCAGGGCAGGAAGTTCTTCAACTGGCCGATGAGAAGCTTTTCCGTCTCGCCATTAGCCCATAGCAGGGAATATCGCTTCGGGATCCCTTCGGCATTCCTGAGCCAATCAGCTCCAGACCCGAGCGGGTGGCCACCTCTGCCGGATGCTCTCTTTCTGGAACTAACTCTGATTATCGTGGGCTCGCTAGGTACCCCCTAAGGGATCCGGGCTTGAGCGAATACATCTTGAGGGATCACCTTTAGACCCGGCAGGAAATCATCTTGAATGGCTTGGGATCCCGTAAAGGTGCGCGGCGGGGCATCGGGATAGAAGACGGTGATGCTCTTGGCTTGGGGATCCACAACCCAAACGCGGGGGATCCCAGCTTCTAGATAATCGGTTGCCTTCTGGGCTATGGCTCCAAAACTCTGGCCAGGAGAAAGGATCTCGATCACCAACTCGGGAATGGCAAAACAAGCTTCATCGGTCATGGCCTCAACCGGCAACCGCTCGTTAGAGATGTAAGTAACATCAGGAACTGGGATCCAGGGCTCTGCCTTTCGTGTTAAAACAACTGCCCACTCAGTATGTGCTGACCCAGGCTTAGGACACTCAGGGCTAGAGCACCAGTCCTCCAAAATTTGCCACAACACCGGTTGGAGACGAGCATGGAAGCGTTTTGGCGACATGGGTTCGTTTTTGGAGAGGGCCCGCCCATCGACTAGCTCATAGACAATATCCCCCTCCGGCAAGGCCAGAAACTGTTCGGGAGTTAGCTTTTGACCTGAAATGGACAACTCTGGAGTCGATAGCATCACAGGATCCCCGTTGTTTAGGATGGCCGAATCTCTGTCTAGGCTAGCTCTGACATCCCCCACCTTCACCGTTTTGAAACAGTTGTCGAGCAGGGATCCAAATCCAGCGGCAAGATGGCTCCACTCAATTTTGGGGGTAGAGATCCCCATCTTTCTGGCACCGGCTGAGCAGAGGATGCCACTTTTCGGGAGAGGATAGGGCAACATTCAACCCAGAACCCTCTCCAGGCAACTTGAGAAGGGGGGGCTTCCAAGCTGCAGTAGCTTGAAGATGCCCGTGCTTCAATGCTTGAAAGCCGTCATCGAGAGGATCCCTATGGCTAATACCCTTTTGACCACTCTAGGCACCAGCCCCTACAGCGAGACGGTGTATGTTTTTGGGGAGCGGAAAGCCGATAGAACCCGTTATGTTGCCAAAGCCCTCTGTCAGCTCTTTGACATCGAGAGGGTGATTGTGCTGCTAACCCAAGAAGCACATGACACCCATTGGAAGCATCTACAGGACTGCCTACCCCCCCACGTGGAGAAAATTGCCAAGGCCATTCCTGAAGGGAAAACCGAGGCAGAGACCTGGGAGATCTTCGATGTGCTGGTCGATAGCATCGAGCCCCATACGCGGCTGGTTTTCGATATCACCCACGCCTTTCGCTCCATCCCCGTGCTGGTGCTCTTGGGAGCTGCCCTTTTGCGCAAGGCCAAAAATGTAGAGATTCAGGGTCTCTACTATGGTCTGTACCGCTCTGGCCAAGCGGAAACCCCCATTATCGATCTCACCCCCGCCCTTCGTCTTTTGGATTGGCTGACGGCTACCGACAAATTCATCAGCACCGGCTCGGCGCTGGAGTTGGGTCAACTTTTGGATACGGTTCAACGGGACTTTTACCGCCGACAAAAGTCTGGCAAAGGGGATCCCAGACCTACTCGGCTGCAAAGCTTTGGCCGAGCCATCCGCAATGTTTCCCGCTCTCTTGAACTGGTAAGACCTGTCAATCTCCTAAAAGAGGACTTGCCCAATTTGCAAAAGCACTCCACCGCGGATCTGGAGCAAGAGGTGGGTCAATTTGCCAAGCCTTTTGGCCTGCTGCTGCGAAGCATTCAGGATAGCTACAGCCAACTGGCTCTACCCGCGGACAGGGCTTCGGATCCCAAAGCCCAAGTTCAAAAGCAATTTCAACTGCTGCGCTGGTATGTAGAAAAGCGCCTCATCACCCAAGCTCTTCTACTGGCCCGGGAGTGGGTGGTCTCCGCCCTTTGCCTCTGTGAGGGGATCCAAAACTACCTCGAACGAGAAGAGCGGCAGGGAATTGAACACCAGTTGGCATCCCTCATTCCACGAGAAGACCAGCCCCTTGGAGATCCCCCTGCGACTGGCGAATCGGGCCGATCCCTCATCCCACGGGAAGACCAGCCCCAGGCGCTTCCTCCTATTACCGCCCATGTGCCCGACGCCAAGCAGCTTGCCGATCTCTGGTCTCGCCTCAGCCAGTACCGCAACGATGTTGCCCATGTGCAGATGAATCCAGACCCTTTGAACAGCGAAGCTCTAGAAAGCTTTGTTTTGCAAGACCTGCTGCCTGGCCTGGAAGAGCTGTTTCCCAAATTGACCTGGGCAGAAGGGAAGTTGGAAGGGGATCTTTCCACTTCTCCGTAGGCTAAAGACATCGGTTCGCCCTCAGGTTCTGGGTTTTTGGTCAAACAACGGCTATTGAGAAATACTGAAGAAAACTGAGGGCTGGCCGGGATCAGATCGATTTTGTTTTGTAGCTTCTGTAGCCACGACATCGGGTGGCTACCGGGGTTTTGTTCCTTGTTCGAGGAGTTCCTAACTGTTCTGTTTCTCCAGCGAAAACACCATGTCTTACTACTGGCAAGCTAAGCTCTGGGGTCTGTTACATGATCCCGCCCTCAAAGCCCTACACGACAGGACTGGCCGCTCCAAGGAAGGGCTGTGGACCAGACTGGCAGCGATGCAGGGATGGTCTTCTCCCAAAGCCGAGGGATCCTCTCCCATAGGCGATGCTGATCTCATCGCCTCGGCCAGCGACCGCGCGGCCATTGGCCATTTGCCTGTAGCCATCGACTACCAGGTTGAGGATCGCGGCCAGGGGTTAGGCTCTGGACTGGAGATGAGCCATCTGCTCTCGGGGCGCAAGCACTTTTGGCAATTGGCCGATGAGCAACACCAAGCCCTCAAGAATGCCTGCTCCCGTGCAGACTACCTGATGGAACGGGAGGAGAACGCCATCCCCGATTGGGTTTGGCAAGAGGAGGATCCCCAAAAAGTGTTTTGGTGGTTTTGGCGGTGCTTTCCCCAAGCTATTTGTCAGGAGTTTGGGGATGAAAGCTTGCTGTTATTGCCAGCAGAAACCCGGCTGCCAGACGGATCCCTGTGGAGCCACGCCAGCGTCACCGCAGCCTTGGCCGGATGCTTGGCCGGCTACGAGGAGCCCACGCGACCCTTTTTGGTGAGCTTTACCTTCAACCCCATCCAGGAGCTGATCAAAGCCAGCCGCAAAATGCGGGACTTCTGGGCTGGCTCCTGGCTGCTGCACTACCTTTCTGCCCGCATGAGTTGGCGGCTTGCCGAGAAATACGGTCCCGACTGTCTGCTCTACCCCAGCCTCTATGGCCAGCCATTAATCGACTACTGGCTGCGGGAGAAGTACCCCGAATTTGAAGAATGGATCCCTCAGCCTTCGCCTAACGCCCTGCTCACCGCCGGCTTTCCCAATGTGCTCCTGCTGCTGCTGCCAGAAGAGCGGGTGGAGGCGGCCATGCAGTTTGCCCAGCAGACCCTCAAGGAAGAATGGAAGCAGTTGGCCCAGAAGGTGCTGGATTACCTGCAGGGGGATCGCCGCTGGCTGAGGCAGTTGCACCCAGAGGACCCCACCTGGCAGGGATGGCTGGAGCATCAGTGGCAGCACTACTGGGCAGCCGTGCCCTTGGGATCCCCGGCTCACTCTCTCAAGGATACCGGCATCCTCAAGCCCCCTCAGGTTTCCATTGATGCGGATCCCTGGGTCAGTGCCCAAAACCGCACCTATCACCTGGGGGCTAAGCAAAAGCTCTTTGCTGATGAGGAGCTGGAGTTTCTGCGGGCTAGCTTTTGGGATCCCCAAAGACAACAGCGCCGCCAATACAAGGCCGGACTCAACGTGGGATCTTGGTGGGCAGCCGCAGTGGAGCAAAGTCGGCGGCTACAAGCCGCTTGTAAGCAGGCCCGCGATTGGCAGCTCCCCGTTGCGTTTGGGCCGCGCAGCACCGTTTCGGGCTTGGGGCCGGTGGTGCATCCCTCACCGCGGCAGGGGTGGATAACAGAAGGGGAGAGTCGGCGGCTTTGGCAACGGCAGGCCGGGCTCTTCGATGGCCGGGAACAGCTCAATGCCACCGAAACCCTCAAGCGGGGCTTGTACAAAGTGCTGCCGGAGCTCTTCCGCGAGCTGGATGAAGACCAGATTGCCGCTTCCTACCCGGATCTCACCGCTGGCGTAGCCGGCTACCTCAAAACCCAAGGGCGACGGGAACGAGAGCACTTCGAGCAGGCCTGTCAGGCAGTGGAGGCCCGCTACCCGGAGGTCAGAGGGGTGCTGCGGGAAATGCGGGGCAAATGGGGGATCCCGTGGGCCGACCGGCAGAACCTGCGCTACCATCCCCGTCTGCTCAATGCTGGTTGGCTGGTGGAAGACCTGGATCTGGACGAGGAAACGCAAAGAAGCTACCGGCAGGACATCGAGACGCTTCTAGGCCGCTACTACCCCAGCGTTAACCCCGCCAGTTGGTACGTGCTGGCTGCCGGGGATGGGGACGACATGGGCAAATGGCTCAGGGGCGAGAAGATGAAATCCTACTACGACTATCTGCCTCAACCCCTACAGCGGCTGGCCAACGGGCAAACGGAAGCCATTGGCGAGGTCTTTGGCAAGGACAAGGAGGAGCTGGAGCAAGTCAAAGACGCTTTTCAGAAGTTTGTCAAAAACAGCCGCAAGCGCATGGGGCCTGCCACCCACAGCGCCCTAAGCCGCGCCCTGCTGGATTTTTCCGGCCAGTTGGTGCCCTACCTAACAGAGCAACGCTATGCAGGCAAGCTCATCTACGCCGGCGGGGACGACGTTTTGGCCTACACCAACCTCTGGGAGTGGGATGGCTGGCTGTGGGATATTCGCCAGTGTTTCCGGGGGGGAGAGGATGACTGGCAGGAGTTTGAGAACCTGGGGGACTACTGGCAGTGGAAAAAAGGGCGGCCTCCCGAAGGTTTGAGCCGGCGCCCCCTCTTTACCCTGGGATCCGCAGCCACCATCAGCTTCGGCGTGGTGATTGCCCATCACTCGGTGCCTCTGGCCATTGCCCTGGAAAACCTTTGGCAAGCGGAAGAAGAAGCCAAGGGCCACCTCTATGCCCATGGCTGCCCCAAAGACAGCGTGCAGGTGCGGGTGCTGTTTGCCAATGGCAACCAACTGGTGAGCACCAGCAAGTTCGACACGTTCGACAGGTGGAAGGATCTCCTTGATTTTGACTGGAAGCTCATGGGCCAGCAGCAGGATCAAAGCTCCTTGTTTGAACAAGCGGCCCAGCTTTGGGAGCAACACCCAGCTCCGAGCCTAGAGGCAGTGCGTGAGTGGGCCCGGTTGTTCTGCAGCCGCCGGGATCTCTTCAAACAGGAATCGGAGCAGAAAGAGCACTTCCAGAACAAGCTTGTGGAGTTTATCCAGCATTTTTGGCAGCACAGCCTGCCCGCCCAGCCCCAGGAGTGGGATCTGGAGATCAAAAACTGGTTCAAGTTGGCAGCTTTTGTGCTGCGCAACCGCACCGTTGCTTTGGGGAGGAACAGCCGATGAGTTGGTTTACCCTATCACCCTTGGATGTGTGGATGTTTCGAGATGCTAAGCCCTTTGCCCCGGGAGAGCGGGCCTGGGCCAATAGCAGCTTTCCCCCCAGTGGCCACACCTTGGCCGGGGCTGTTCAAGCCTACCTGGGCCAGCCGATGACGCTGCGGCTGCGGGGCCCCTTTCTCTGCCATGACGAAAGGCTCTATTTCCCTGCCCCTTTGCACCTGGAAGACGGATCCCCCCTTGTCCCTGTGCCTTGGTTGGACGAGACGGATCCCTACTTCCATTGCCACTGGGATCCCACCCGGCCAGCCCCGTTGGTGTCCCTGAGGCCAGCAGAGGAGGAACCCGAAGGCAGCCAGAGCAGCAAGAAGAAAAAAACGGGAGGCTACCTGCCCTTCGAGGTGGTGCAAAAGGCGCTGGAAGGCAAAGGCTGGGATCTCAGCCAGGCCGTCAAGCCGCCGTTGAAGTATGAAGTACGGCCCCACAACACTCTGCAGGTGAGCAAGCGGCAAGTGCGAGAAGCCGATGGCTACTTTGTGGAGACCTGTATCCGTCTTCAGCCGGGCTGGAGTTTGGCCCTTTCCATCGAGTGCTGGGATCCCGATCGCGAAGCCTGGGATCCCCTACCCCTTACTCAGGAAGCAGTGCTGCGGCTGGGGGGAGAAGGCCACTGCGCTTTGCTGGCCCCTTGTCCGAAGTTGCAGGCGCAGTGGCAGCAGTTGCAGGCCCTTTCTCAGGCCGCCTTTTGCCAAGCCCGACGCGCTTTGGCCTACTTAGCGACCCCAGGCGTGTTCATCAAAAAGGTGGACGGGCGTTCCCTCTGCCGTGCCTGGCCGTGGGAATGGCGATTGGCCACTCCCCATCCTGCTCACTCCCTCACCGGCCCCCTGGTGAGCGTGGCCACCGGCAAGCCCGTTCCCATCAGTGGACGCCTGCGGGTAGATCACCCCCAAGAGCCGCGACAGATGAGCCTACCCGCTCCTCAAGTTTTTGCCGCGCCTCCTGGCAGTGTCTACTACCTGGAGCAACCGGCCCCCCTCAACCAAGAAGAGCCCGAGCTAGAAGATGGCCGGCTCAACGTGTTCCACCGCTGGCGGCTGTTGGGCTATAGCGAGCTCCTATGGCTGCCTTGGGCCAACTGAGTTTTGCTTTCAGTCCTTGAATACTTACTCGCAAAAGGAGCCCATCCATGACTTTTCAGATTGCCTACCTCCATCTATTGACTCCCCTGCACACTGGCGGCACCACCCAAGAAGGCAACCTCTTGGGCATTGCCCGCGAATCCCACACCCATTTGCCCTACATCCCTTCCAGCACCATCCGGGGCAGGTTGCGGGCCAGCGTGGCCGATAAAGACAAAAAATTTGAGCTCTTTGGCAACGAAATTGGGGAAGGGGATCAGCTGACCCAGGGATCCATTTGGATTGGAGATGGCTCCTTGCTTTGGATCCCGGTGCCCTCCCTCAGCCACGGGGTGGTGTGGATAAGCTGCCCGCTTCTGCTTAAGCGCTGGCTGCGGCTAACAGGCCAGAATCTGTCAGTGCCGGATCCCTATAGCACCAACTTGGGAACAAACCAGCCTATCTACCTCAAAGATGCCATTCTCAAAGAGGGTCTTCGACAATGGTCGGAATGGAAGAGCTACACCAAAGGCCCCAATATCAGTCGCGTGATTGTTTTACCCGATCAGCACTGTGCCACCCTAATTCAAATGAGCCTGTGGCGACAGGTGAAAGTCAAGCTTAGCGAGCACAAAGTTGTCGAAAGAGGCTTCCGCTACGAAGAGGCTATTCCTCCCGATAGCTTGATGTACTTTGCCTGGGGGGTTACAGCCCAAGCAAATGGCAGTTCTGAGGAGGCAATGAAAGAGTTTCGAGATCTGCTGCAATCCAACCAGATTATGCAGATTGGCGGCCAGGAAAGCTTGGGCCGAGGCTTTGTGGAGCTGTCTTTGAACTAGATCTCAACCTAGGAGGGAGGTTTTATGAATAGCTTTGACCCGCGTACATTGGCCAAGCCCGTTTACGAATCCCTGTGCCAGCTCAGAGCGCAAACCAGGGATCCAGAAAGGCTAAAAGAGCAAAAAAACCAGGCTGTGGAGCTCTACACCTATCTTTCTACTTGGGGCCTGCTGCGCCTCAAGGCCGAAGAAGACGCCCTTAGCCAAGAGGGCAAAAAAGAGGTGGTCAAGGAGTTTTTCGATTGCCTAGAAAAGATCTCCGGTCAAAACGAAATTGCCAAATCCAACGGCCTGGATCGTCTCATGGGGTTGGGAGTTGAAGAGTACCTGGGTTTAACAGGGCTGGGACTTGCTTTGGCGCAAGAATTCAGCTTCTGGGCTACAGCCATTTACCATGACGTTAGCGGGGGGGACTAATGAGTGTAGCTGTTCCAATCCAGTCTATTTCCCTGTATGAAGGAAGCCAAGTGGTTATCCATTCGCTGACTTGGCAAGACTTTGAGAGCATTTTGGAGGAGTTAGGGGAAGACCGCCACACTCGCATTGCCTATTACAACGGCACCTTAGAGATTATGTCTCCCTTATCCAAACACGAGCGCCCTCACCGCATTGCCGGAGATATTGTGAAAGCTCTCCTTGATTCTCAAGGGAGAGACTGGGAAGATTTTGGCTCAACAACCCTTAAAAAGTCTGGCAGCGTTGGAGTAGAGCCTGACACCTGCTTCTATGTCAATAACCTGGAGCAGATGCGAGGGTGTGAGGGAAGAATTGATGTTGATCTATTGCCCCCGCCTGATCTGGCCATTGAGTCCGACGTTACTTCCCGGACCTTTATCGATGCCTATAAAGCTATTGGCGTGCCGGAAGTTTGGCTCTTGGGTGAGCGAAGTTTGCGGATATTTATTCTGCAGGGAGAAGACTACGTAGAATCGAGCTGCAGCCGGCTTTTCCCAGACTTCGACATCTCCAGTCTTGTACCTCAACTTATTCGACGCGCCTTAGAAATTGGCACCAGCGCTATGTTGCGCGAATTTCGGGAAACGCTTCGCAATTCCTAATACTGCTTTCCAGCTTTAGGAGAAGATCAAATGCCTAGCAATCGTCCTGCCAACGCTCCACAACCCCTTCCCCGTCCTGGAAGACCAGGCTCACCTCAGCAAGGGGATCCCAGCCGTCCGCCAAGTTCAGGAAGTCAAGGAGGAGGCCATCCCCCCAATCAGAGAGGGGGGAGTGGTGGTGGAGGGGGCGGCAACCATTCCCAACCTTCTCCCTGGTTAGGGCATCCCTCGGATCCCAATCCCAACCCAGATCCGACGGCGAGCTTTATTGAATATCTGCGGTGGATGAGAGCTCCAGCAACTCCTTTCAAAGACGGAACCAAAGTCGATCTGGTGCACCAAGTAGAAGCAAAGGCAAACTACGGAGCGCGCCTGCAAGTTCTAAATGCTCGCATCAAACGCATTGCCGGAGAAGAAAACACTTTTCAGGTCACCTGTCCCTGGCGAATTCGGGTGGGTGGAGCCAAAGGCCCGGAAAGCATGCTGCTGCCCGCTTTTGATCACTTGGGGATCCCTTACCTTCCCAGCTCCACCTTGCGAGGGGTAGCCCGCGCCCAGGCTATTCGAGAGTTGATGCAGAAGCACAACCTGTCTTGGAAAGAGGCGGATAAAGCAGTGGCACCCTGGCTTGGGCACCTGGAAGCTGAGGACAAAGATAGTGCTGGCAAGGAGATCTTTTTGGATGCCTACCCTGTGCCGACCAAGACTCAAAAACAAGGGGATCCCGATAACTCCAGGTCGGGAGGCTTGGCTGTTGATATTGCCAATAACGTTTGGAGTTGGGATGGCAATAGCTTGAAATATAGCCCAAATCCCAATGTCTTTTTCTCTCTCAAACAGGCCACGTTTTTGATCGGGATCCGCAAAGGCCCAGGCTGCACCGACGAGATGTTGGCCCAAGTGAAAGAATGGCTCATCCGCGGGCTGGAGCAAGGAGTGGGATCCCAAGTCAATACCGGCTACGGTCGGCTGATTCAAACTGGCAAAACTCTATCTCAATACAAGGGAGAATTCTTGCGGCTGCCTTTTGAGCTGAAGGGTCAGTTGATCCACGGGCGGCAAGTGGTCAACTGGAGACCTGATAAGAACCGGTATGACAACAAATCAATTGCCGAAGTCCGACCGGTAGCCTTTAAGAACATGCTGCGCTACTGGTTTCGCACTTTTGCCTTGGGGGTTTTGCCGGTTGTTCAGGTTCAGAAGTGGGAAGGACAACTGTTTGGCTCCATCACCCCCGAGCAGAAACACGGCTGGATCCATGTGGATTTGCTGAACGGCAAAGTCTCTCGGCCGGAGCCCAATCAGCGAAGAGAAGCCGCAGGCCAACAGGAAGGGATCCTTGTCTTGAGTTTTTCTAGCGAGTGCCAAAATTACGCTTCCCAAGCAGAGCAGGAGGCGGTGAAAAGGCTCTTTACTAACCTCACCTGGATGATGTTCCATCTGGGGGGTGTGGGCCAAGGTGCTAGAAGACCCTGCTACTCCCGCCAGGATCGCGACCGGCCTCCCTGGTGGCGCGGCTCTACCCTAATTCCCAAGTCAGAGAGTCCCTTCTGGGAGCTGCCAGGATCGGTGGTCGAGTTTCAGAAGCTTTTCCAAAAGCGACTGGGCAGCTTCTTTGAGGCTCTCAAGACTCTAACCCAGCAAGCCATTAACCCCAACAGCCCACAAAGTTTTGGCCGAGTTGACAGGGATAAATGGCCAGAAGCGGTAGATGCCAACTGCAAGATTGTAGTCTGCAGCGGCAGGAAAGATTTCCACAAGCCCTATGCCCTGGCAACTTTGCATCGCTTGGGTCGGCGGGGGGAAGGCCAGTACGACCGATTTGTGTGCGGGGGTGTCCAGGGTGGTGCTGTGCCTTCTCCGGTTTGGATTGCCGATTTGGATGATTACCAAGTGGTTACTGTTTTTGGGGCAACGGTGAATCCTAGGAAAAGTTATCTTGAACAGCTCAGGAAAAATGCTGATGATTTTGGAATAATCTGGCCCTTGAAGTAGAGATCTTGGAGAATCTCTGGAGGAATAAAATGTCCAAAAAGAGGATCAATGCCAAAGTTCTTAGAAACCTTGTTACAGCTGTGGTCAACGGCTCGATCACGCTGGCCATCCTGCTAATTGCTCCTTTGGGATTGGCAGCCGTGATTACCAATACCGTTCTTGTCGCGATTGCCAGCTTCTTTTCGGGCAGTCTGGCAGAGATCGTGATGGATTTCTTGTCAAGTCCTGAAATTGATGTTGAGATTTTACCGGAGCGTGGCCGCTCTAAACCCGGCAATGCCATAGATCAGAGGCGAGGCGCTGAAGATCTGCGTCGTCATGACGAATAATGCGAACTTTATATGTCTCTCAGCAGGGGTGTAGGCTAAGCCTTAAGCAAGAGTTCGTAATGGTCTATTTGGGCGAGTCGCTCTTGCAGGAGGTGCCTCTACCCTTGCTGGAGCAAATTTTAATCTTTGGCCGATCCCAGGTCACCACAGACGTAGTGAGAGCGTGCCTGAGGCGGAATATTCCTATTGCCTATCTCTCCCGGCTAGGCTATTGCTATGGTCGCCTTGTTCCTATAGAGAGGGGCTACCGCCGCTTAGCTCATTTGCAACAGGCGCTCCCTGAAGAATGGCGATTGCAAACGGCAGCCCAGATGGTGCGAGCCAAGCTTCTCAATAGCCGAGTGCTGCTGATGAGGCAGCTCAGGCAGCGCCCCACTGAGACAGGGGATCTGACCCTGCGCAGTCTGGAACATTTGGCTGCTCAAGCTCTTGAGGCCAAGTCTCTAGATCAATTGCGGGGCATTGAAGGAGCGGCTGCGGCTCTGTATTTCCCGGAATTGGGAAATTGCCTTCAGCAAAGGGGCTTTGTTTTGCTTAACCGCACTCGACAGCCGCCCACTAACCCGGTTAATGCCATGCTCAGCTTTGGCTACATGGTGCTCTGGAACCATCTATTAACCCTGGTTGAGCTGCAAGATTTGGATCCCTATCAGGGTTGCTTGCACGCTAGCAGTGAACGCCATGCTGCTCTGGTTTCGGACTTACTGGAAGAATTTCGGGCGCCTATTGTAGATTCAATAGTCCTCTGGCTGATCAACAAGGGCATTATGAACATCGAAGAAGACTTTGAGTATCGCGATGGTGGCTGTTTTCTAAGTGATAGTGGCAGGAAAAAGTACCTTACAGCTTTCATCCAAAGAATGGAGGGATCCCTCCAGACCCCTGACGGAGATCAACCCCGCTGGGATCTGCTAACGCAGCAAGTTAAAAAGTTTAAGCAATCCGTCTATAATCCTCAAGATTTGTACCAGCCCTACCGGATTCGCTGATGTTTCTTTATGTTGTTACCTACGATACTCCCTGCGACAAGCGACGCAAGAAAATTGCCGACCTGCTAGAAGGCTACGGCAAGCGCGTGCAATACAGCGTGTTTGAGTGCGTCCTCGACAAAGACAAGTTCGAGGAGCTCAAACTGCGGCTCCGCAAGAAGATCAAGCCCGAGGAAGACAGCGTCCGCTTCTATCCGCTCACTAGCTATGCCCTCGCCCAGGTGGAAATCTGGGGTGGGCCTGCCCTGACTGCACCCCCCAGCTCGGTCATTGTGTAGCTCAGGCAAGTCTCTTCCTACTTAAGCACTCGGTGTTTCCAAAAGCACACTCAAACGGTATCAACGCCTCCGCGAGCGATCCGCCAAAAGCCGCAAAGGCCGATTCTTTCGTCCGATCCCTCGACGCCTTGCGCCACAAGGCTTTCCGGCCCCAAAGCCCCCTCGCCAGCACCCTTTTTGCCGACTTTTTTCCGGATCCCTCGCAAATGGGTCTTGCATTCCTTGCCCTGCTTGGGTTTAATAGGGGTGGAGTTCCCCCTTCGGGGGGATCCCTAGAAATTGGAAATGTACTGGAGGAGAAGGAGGGTGATACCATAATTCAATGTTCCCCCTTCGGGGGGATCCCTAGAAATTGGAAATCTAGCATTTGGACAAAGTGTCCGTTATCCAAGTGGGTAATCTGGGTTCCCCCTTCGGGGGGATCCCTAGAAATTGGAAATTCCTATCGGCAGGGAACACTGAACCTGCCTATTCAAAAATAGTTCCCCCTTCGGGGGGATCCCTAGAAATTGGAAATATCAAAAAAGAGGTGACTAACTAACCCCCCAACTCAGCAGTTCCCCCTTCGGGGGGATCCCTAGAAATTGGAAATTATTTTTGAATAGGCAGCCTTGTATTCACTGCCTATAGGAGTTCCCCCTTCGGGGGGATCCCTAGAAATTGGAAATAATGTAAAGTACTCGCTGTAGTTTTGGCTGTTTCTTGTTCCCCCTTCGGGGGGATCCCTAGAAATTGGAAATAAGGTCTAACAAGTCAGCGATTGTACCAAAAGGCTTCAGCAGCGTTCCCCCTTCGGGGGGATCCCTAGAAATTGGAAATTGTTTCTCTACCCGAAAGGGAGGAGTCTATATGGATATGTTCCCCCTTCGGGGGGATCCCTAGAAATTGGAAATTCGAAATCACCGCCCATCTGGAGAACATCCAGCGGGTGTTCCCCCTTCGGGGGGATCCCTAGAAATTGGAAATACCATATAATATTGTTCGGAATACCCAGTATACTCAAGTTCCCCCTTCGGGGGGATCCCTAGAAATTGGAAATACCATTTGATACGCATAGTGTCCTCCCTTTCGGGATAGTTCCCCCTTCGGGGGGATCCCTAGAAATTGGAAATCCTCCTGTATAAAAGAACTAAACAATCTTTTTCCTCGTTCCCCCTTCGGGGGGATCCCTAGAAATTGGAAATGCTGCTGAAACATTCGCTGAGCAGGCCCTAAAATGCCGTTCCCCCTTCGGGGGGATCCCTAGAAATTGGAAATGTGAATCGGGGTTTATCCCTGGTCCTCAGGTAGACCGTTCCCCCTTCGGGGGGATCCCTAGAAATTGGAAACCCTATAGCCACAAAAAATCCCCCGCCAATAAGGCGGGGTTTTTCCTTCGGGGGGATCTATAGAATTGGAAACCTAGGGATCCCCAGTTGGAAAGAAATTGGAAACAGAGAAAAGATTAGAGTAAAGCCGGTGCTGCTCGGCAGAGGCCAGGCAGCGCTGTTGGTGCTCAGGCCACTCCTGGAGGGCTAGTTTTTGTTGTTCCTGGAGAAGGGTTTGTAGGTCTGAGTCTGCAGGCAGCTCGCCTTGCAAAACCTGCAAATCGTTAAAGCGGCCCAGTTGATCCTGCAAGCACTTCAGGGTTGCTATCCAATCTTGCATGGTTTCCCCGTAAAAGGGCGCAAAAAACTCCACCTGATAGCGCAGCCGTTTGGTGGCCTTGCGCAGCTCGTGCAGTTGCTCAGCCTGGGCTTCCGTTGCGGGGAAAGCAGGGATCCGCCAGCCTGGCTGCAGCAGCCACTGGGCCAGCAGGGGAGTCAGCAAGTGGGGCAAGCTTTCCGGCAAAGGCAGCTCCGCCTGGGGCTTATA
This sequence comes from Thermostichus sp. OS-CIW-30, assembly GCF_054060215.1. NCBI lineage: Bacteria > Bacillati > Cyanobacteriota > Cyanophyceae > Thermostichales > Thermostichaceae > Thermostichus > Thermostichus sp. OS-CIW-30. The sequence goes on from NZ_JBSSCZ010000008.1 coordinate 90,854, forward strand.
GCGGGGGTGAGCCAGCCACTGCTCGCAGGCAGCTTGAAACGCCAGGAAGTCAGCATCTTCAAGAATGCGGCGGGAGCGTTTCTCGGCTTGGGTTCGACGTTGCTGCAGATCTTGTTTTAGCTTCTCCAGTTCTGCCTGCTGGGCTGCCGGGATCCCTTCCCAGCAAGGTTCCTGCAGGATTTCCAGCAGCACGTCCAGATCCCGCTGCTTGCCCAAAGCACTGGCCAGCTTTTGCAGGCGTTTGGGCTTGAGAGGCTTGGGCAGCCGGACGGATCCCTGAAACACCTGCACCCAAGTGCCAATACGGCGCAAGGTCACCCGGATTTGGTGGAGAGATTCTGCCGCCTCTGGATGCTGAGCCAGAACTCGCTTTACGTGTTTCTGCAGCCGCTGCCATTGCTGGCTCAACAGCTGGTGGGCCCAGGCGGCCACGGTTGGCAAGGGCGCAGATGAGGGCAAGGTCAAGTGCAAGGACTCCTTCCCGCTGACGCGAAAGGACTCCGTCCCGCTGACGCGATCGGTTTTCAGCTCAGCAGCAACAGCGTCCACAGCCAGTCTCCTCTACCCAAAACGAGAACCAAGAGGGCAGCAGACTCTTTTCACATAGGTCATCCAGCTTAGCTTGAGGTTACCCCCGCCTCTTCCCTTTTAACCTAATCTTAACCTTGGTAAACCGAGCAGGCTGTGGCCAGGGAAACTGTCGCGAGCTTTGGCCTGTCGCGCCATTCCCGTCAGCGGAACAGAGCATGACTCTAGTCAATAATAAGCTCAACTATACTGAAAATAATGTATAATATGTTCAGTACGGATTACTACCAGTTGATCTTTCTGTTTACTTTCGAGTCTGCCAACATGGTAGCCAAAGCAAAGCAGAAAATTGGTAGTAAGACGACACGGAAACTGCGCTTTGGGTATTCTACTCAAAGCTTTGCGGGATACCGCCATTCTGTTTGGAAACAAACAGAATGCTATCGCTGCATAGTTGAACAGTGATGTTCAGCAATGTTCAGCGTAAATGTATCAGTCTAGGGCTCCCGGCCTGCTGTCGCAAGTGGTAGGCGGGGTTCGACCACTGACCAGAGGCGGGCAGCCACCTCTGCCGGGGATCCCTGGGCCGAAATGCGGACAATCCGCTGTGGTTCTGCGGCAGCCAGAGCCTGGAACCCTTGGTAGACGCGGCGGTGGAACTCCAGGTGTTCTTGTTCGAGCTTGTCGCAAGACCCTGTTATCGCTACGCGACGCTGTCGCGAACGCGCCAGCGGGCCGGAGGCCTTCCGCGCCAGCCCCACCTCTGGGGGGAGATCCAGCCACAGGGTGAGGTGCGGCTGCAACCCGCCGGTGGCTAAGTGGTTGAGCTGGCGGATCTTCTCCAAGTCCAGCCCCCGACCGTAGCCCTGGTAGGCCAGGGTGGAATCGGTAAAGCGGTCGCAAACCACCACCTGCCCTGCCGCCAGAGCCGGCGCGATGACTTTGCTCACGTGTTCAGCCCGATCCGCCGCGTACAGGAGCAACTCCGCCAGAGGGCTAAAGGGATCCCCGTGCAGCAACAGCTCCCGCAGCGTTTTGCCCAGCGCCGTGCCCCCCGGCTCGCGGGTACACAGGCAAGCGTAGCCTTCTTGGCGCAGCCGCTCAACCAAGAGGGCCTGTTGGGTGGTTTTGCCCACCCCTTCCCCGCCTTCTAGGGTGATGAACACACCGTCATCCTCTGCAGGAGGGTTAGCGCAGGTTGAGTTGGGGCTGCAAATTAAAGGAGTGCCCCGGCACCATCACGTAGACGTCGGGGATGTTGGTGGGCTCCAGGCTTTGCAGGGCTAACCCTTCGATGTTGGAGCGCAGGGCGTTGTTGATGGTGGCTTCCAGTTGGGACAAAACCTGCGCCTCGTTGCCCTGAGCGGCCAAGCCAGGAAACTGGCTGTACACGGCGCGCGCCAAGCTGCTGGCCAAGGGGAGCTGGATCAGGGTGAGGTTGGATCCCCCCAGCTGGGGGCCCAAGGTGTTGGCCCGGCCGCGGATGCCCAAAGCTTGGAGGGCATTGGCCGTTTGGCTGACGGGGATGGTGCAAGTATCCATCTTGTAAACGGGCACCGAAGCCATGGTCAGAGCAGAAACGCTGGTCAGTTGCACCACAGTAAAGGAGGCAGTGCCGTTATAGGCAAAGCAAAAATCGCGAAAGGCTGCGGGCACATTGGCAGCGCGGATGGGGCGCTCATCGTCAAAGCCGCCCGACTCGGCGAAGATGTTGCGGATAGCGAATCCCCCGAAGAAGGCCAGCAGGGCCACCACCAGCAGGATCGTCAGATCGGAGGAGGAGACCCCCCCGCTGGAGCTGCCGCCTCGCCCACCACCGCCATATCCCCCACCGCCAACATAGCTGGAGGTGTAGCCGTAAGCCGCGGAACGGCTGTAGTCGCTGCGGTAGCCGGATTCCCCAAGGACTCCGTCCCGCTTACGCGAGCGGCCAGCAAAGGACTCCGTCCCGCTACCGCGAAAGGCAGAGGAACGGGCGGATCCGTCGTAGCCGCGGTTGCTGGAGACAGAACGGCGGGAAACCAGGGCTTGCCCAGGACGCTCACCGGCTCCTCCTGCAGCGGCTTTCTGCCCCCCCTTTTCGCTGTCAACACGAGACCCCTCGTCTCGGCCAGTCTGGGGGGAGCGGTTGGAAGGGCGAGAAGCGGCCCCTTGCGCGGACTCCCTGTAGCTATCCCGCCCATTCTCCAAGGACTCCGTCCCGCTACCGCGAACGTCCAGCCAATCCTCTGCGCCCACAAAGGTTGAGCCCTCTTCCGGCAAAGGGGGTGGGGAACGACGACTTTGCCGCTCCCTTCCTTCACCAGAGTTTGCAACCAAGGAGACCGCGGCTTCCTCACCGGCAGAATCCGGGGAATGGCGGCTGGGATCGGGGGCAGCAGTCCGTTCCGCTGCTGCAATGGGATCTTGATCCTCAAACTCAGAAAAACCCATAGTTCTTCGAGCGCTCCCCTCAGCTGCCAAGGCAAGACGGCTTTCAATTTCACTCCCCCGAAGGGAAGCAACTACTGTATCCTAGCAGCTCCCCAGCCAGGACATCGGATGCTATTCCTGGGATCCAAGCCAGCCCATACGCTTCTCCAGGAGAGGCAACTGCGCTTTCAAGGCGCGCAAGGCTCGGCCTCGGTGGCCGATGGCCTCTTTTTGAGCTGGGCTCATCTCGGCAAAGGTTAGCCCCACTTCGGGCACCCAAAACAGGGGGTCATAGCCAAACCCCCCCTCTCCCCGCGGCTGGGTCAAGATCTCTCCCGAGCATACCCCTTCCACCAGGGCATGCACTACACCTTGGGGATCCACCAGGGCGATGGCGCAGTGAAAGGTGGCCCGGCGATTTGGGATCCCTTCCATTTCCCTAAGCAACCGCTCGATGCGGGCAGCATCGTTGGGGGCATAGCGAGCCGAGTGGATCCCAGGGACGCCGCCAAGGGCTTCTACCGCTAGGCCGGAATCGTCGGCAATGGCCCACTCCCCCAGAGACTTGGCCACGGCTCTGGCTTTGAGAAAGGCATTTTCGGCAAAGGTGGTGCCGGTTTCTTCCACCTCAATTTCTGAGGGCATGCGGCGCAGCTCCCAAGCAGGGGCATGGGCCTGGAAAAAGGCATTGAACTCGCGCCATTTGCCGGGGCTACTGCTGGCCAAGATCAAAGGACGGGTCATGGAAGGTTCCTACGAGTGGAAATCTGAGGAGGCGGAAGGCTGTCCAAGGGCTTCCTGCCTAATGGATCTCGAGAACCATGTTGTGCAGGGCTGTGTTAATCACCAGGGTGGATCCCCATCGCTCTACCTTGCCCCCATCCCAATGCATGTGTCCGCAGATGTAGTAGCGGGGCTGCACCTGTTCCAAAAGGGGGCGCAAGGTGGGTGTGCGACGGTGATACCACTTCCCGCCTTCATCCAAAAGGCCCCGCGGCGGAGCGTGGGTCAGCAGCAGGTCAATGGGTCGGGGGGGCTGACTGTAGAGGGTGAGCAGCTCCTGCAAATGGGCAGAGGTCAGAGACCAGCTCCAGCCACAGGGGGGAGTCCAGGGCACAGCCAAAACCTGTAACCCCAGCCACTCAAAGCAGCAGGACTGGGTGATGGCCCGCCCCCAACAGCCAACCAGCGAATTCAAAACCGAAGCTGCTGGATCGTGGTTGCCAGGTAAAAAGAGCCAGGGTTTGCCCAGGCTCTCCACTGCCGCCAAAAAGGATTGCAGATGAACCACCTCTGCTTGGGCTGCCGGATGAAAGCCCTGGGTGGCCTTGCGGGAAGGTTTGCCGGCCTTGGAACAGAAATCCCCGCAGTTGATGTAAGCATCCACCTCCGGCAGATGGGCAAGGGCCTGCCGGATCAGCCGAGCGCTGCCGTGGTAGTCAGAGCCGAGCAGCAGTTTAATCCCCATGGGCCTCTGCAGCAGAAGAATCCAGGTGGGATCCCTGAAGCAGGGCGGCAACTTGCTGCCAGGGGCTGCTGTACCAAGCTTGCTGGGCTTCCAGTTCTTCGCCGAGGGATCCCGTGGGGCCAAAATCTGGGCAGGCGTACCCCAGGGAGCGTAATCCTGCCACCAACACTGCCGGAGACAGCCACCACTGCTGGGCCAAGCGCAGCAGATCCACCTGGCTGTGGGTTTGCAGGTATTGGCGGAGCTGGCGTTGCAAGCTGGCAGCGGAGGGCAGGGGCACCGCTTGCTGATGGACGGCAATCAACAGCTCGCTGCTGGGGGTGCAACAGAGCAGCCACTTGAGGTGATCCAGAGAAGGGGGCCAGCTCCACAACCAGAGTTGATCATAGCGGTGGCCGGCTTGGGGACGGTCGTAGTGGAGAGTCAGGTACCGCCGTTCGCGATAGCGGGCCGTAGGCCTTGAAGACAAGACCAGCGAGGGGCGGCGGAAGCCGTAGAACAGGATGGTTCCCTGCGCCTGAGGCCAGAGGACAGAAAATCGGTCTACAGCTTGCCAACGCAAAGGCTGGGTGGGCTGGGGGGTGGGGCGCCAGATCAACAGAGGTGAGGGCTCTGTCCCCCTCTGGGAGCCAGTCGAGGGCTTGGAGTTGGGCATGGGAGGAGTGGCATCCAGAGAGGCGGGGGAGATGGGAGACTTGCTCCCATCAGGGGTGCGGGGCGCTGTTTTCTCGAGAGGGGGGTTGCCGGCAGTGGCAGCCTCTTGGGCAGGTTGGATCCCGAGAATTTCCAGCTCCAGTTGGGTTTCTCCCTGCCATGTTTTGGCCTTGAGCGTGTAGGCTACATCAACTCGCTCCGGCAGCGGATGGGTTTCCGCTCCCCGCCAACGGATGGCCCAGAAGGGGCGCTGTGGCCTCGGGTTTGTGCTCCCCACTGCTGACCCGTTCGCCAAAGTGTTGCCCAAAGCGTTGCCCAGCGATAACCCATCAGTGTCGTAACTGGAGGTTTTGACAGCTGAGTCGCTCCTGCCCGGACAAGAGGACTCCGTCCGAGTAGCACGTAACCCATGGGAGCGTTGCGTAGGGAGAGCAGGATCCCGGAGCAGCAGCTTCAGGTGGCCGGGAACTGGGCCAAATCGCTGCTGTTGCAGAACCTGCAGGTTGCGGCTGCAGAAGACCGGCTCAGGATTGCCGATGCCACAGGGCTGCAGATGCTGCAGCTCTCGATAGAGGTCAAGGGTGAGATCTGACAGCGACACTTCGGCATCGATTTGCACCAGCGGCTGGATCTGCTCCGGCTGCAACTGCTGTTGGGCAAACTGCCGCAATCGTTCTTCAAAAAAAGGCCAGTCTTCTGCTCTCAGGCTAAATCCCCCGGCAGCCGGGTGGCCGCCGTGCTTGGTGAACAGATCCTTGCAAAACTCCAACGCCTGAAACACGTCAAACTCGGGGATCCCCTGCCGCGCCGAGCCACTGATCTCCCCTTGCCGCGACTGGCTGCCGATGAACACCGGACAGCCAAAACGCTCTGCCAACCGCGAGGCCACAATGCCGATCACCCCTTTGTGCCATCTCCGCTGAGGGGATCCCAAAATCGTCAATACCCGTTCCTGCTGCAAATCCCGGCCTTGCTGGGCAATTTGCTCTAGGGCTTCTGCCTCGATGCGCCCGCACATCTGCTGCCGCACCTGGTTGAGCCGCTCGCAGCGGCGGGCCAGTTTCTCTGCTTGCAGGGGATCGTCGGTGGTCAGCAACTGGATCCCCATTCTCGCCCGGCCAATTCGCCCAACGGCATTGATGCGGGGCCCCAGGCCAAACCCAATCCACTCAGGCCGCAACCCCTCCAGGGATCCCTGCATGCCCATCACCTGCAGAAGGGCGCGGATCCCTGCCACCTGGGAGGTGGGCAAGAGGTGCAGCCCCTGCCGCACCCAAAGGCGGTTAACCCCCGTCAGCGGCGCCAGATCGGCAATGGTGCCCACAGTAAACAGTTCCAGGGCCACCCGCTGCAGATGGCCATCACCACGGCGCTCGGCCAGCGCCTGGGCCAGGAGGTAGGCAACTCCCACCCCGGCCATCCCCCGATAGGGAGAAGAAACGGGGAGCTGCTTGGGATTGAGGATGGCATCGGCAGGGGGCAACTGGGGCGGCAAATCGTGGTGATCCGTCACGATTACCGTCAAGCCCAGAGCTTTGGCCAGTTGGATGGGCTCGTGGGCGGAGATGCCGTTGTCCACGGTGAGAATGAGGCGCACTCCCTCGCGGTGCAGCTCTTGTACCATGCGGCTGTTGAGGCCATAGCCCTCCGTCATGCGGCTGGGGATGCGGTAATGCACTGGAGCGTCCTGCAAAGCCCGCAGCAGCAGGGCCGTGCTGGTCATGCCGTCGGCATCGTAGTCGCCGCAAATGGCGATGGGCTCTTGTCGGCGAATCGCCCCGTCCAGCAAGTCCACCGCCAGGGGCAAATCGGCAAAATCCTGACTGGGTGGAGGCAGGTGGGCGGGATCCGGCTGCAAATACTGCTGCACGGCAGCAGGGCTGGAGAGGCCGCGATTGAGCAAGATCTGGGCCAACACAGGCGAGATCCCCACTGCCTCGGCCAAGCTTTGGGCAGCCAACTTGTCCACCGGATGAAACAGCCAGCGTTGAGCAGGGATCCCGGCCATAGGGAAGGGTGGGGCTTGGATGGGGATAGAGGGTAGGCAGTGCTACAGTTGGCCTATAGGGTATCCTTTTGACGTTAGCTCAAAACGCTCCTCTGAATCTTTCCTGCCGCCGATGTATTCTCTGCTGCTTACCTATGGTCTTAACCCGCTGACAGGCTTAAAGCTGTTGGTCAAGTCCTCTGAGCAGACCTCTCTGTGGACACTGGCCCAGCAGCTTTGGGGCCGCCCCGGATCTCGGCGACGCAAGCCGCGCCTACAAATCTCGTTAGGCCGCTTGGTGCCAGAGCAAACCGAGCACTTGTCCAAGTTGGAAGTGCTGCTGCGTCTGCGGTTTTTCATTGCCCTCGAAGCGGAAACTCCAGAGAGTGCTGCCCACCACTGTCGCGAACGGTTCTTGCTTCCTTCCGGCCAGGGATCTGCCATTCAGCTTGCCCGCTACACAGAGGGCTCGCAGCAGTACAAGACGGAGATCATCCGCTTTGCCCTGGGGGGATCCCGCACCCTTGTGGCGAGGACTCCATCCCGCCGCCGTCGCCTCTGAAACAAACTCCCCGACAAGCCATAGCGATAGAGCATGACTCTAGTCAATAATAAGCTCAACTATACTGAAAATAATGTATAATATGTTCAGTACGGATTACTACCAGTTGATCTTTCTGTTTACTTTCGAGTCTGCCAACATGGTAGCCAAAGCAAAGCAGAAAATTGGTAGTAAGACGACACGGAAACTGCGCTTTGGGTATTCTACTCAAAGCTTTGCGGGATACCGCCATTCTGTTTGGAAACAAACAGAATGCTATCGCTGCATAGTTGAACAGTGATGTTCAGCAGTGTTCAGCGTAAATGTATCAGTCTTGCCAGCCTATCTATACTGGAGATGCACTAGATCTGTGTTTCTCCCGTGAACCCAACTGGGCTGCATCTTTGCGGTGGCAGTGCGGAGCATTCTATCGGTGGTGGGCGGCATCTGCAAGCCCATCCCTGGCACAGCCTTGCCCAAACTTCGGCTTACGCTAGCTTTGAGTTGTCCTTCCCGCAAGGGGGTGAACTGCGAGCTCTGGCACTGTGGGGGATCCCCGCAGGCCCAGGCAAAGACTCCATCCCAGATGCAGAGGTTTGAGTTGCCGCCAATCCCGCCAGAGGAGATGGATCCCATGTGCAACACCCGTCAGGACTACGGCTGGCTGAAATGCTCCGTACCCCTGTTGCCAGCGCAACCGGCCCTCTTTGCCGGATCCCTGGCGGCCTTTGCCCTTGTGCTCCACGCCGTTAATGGGAACGTCCTGCCGGCTGCTTTGGCCCTGACCCGTTACCAAGTGCATGTACTGGCGGATGGGGCGGCGGAGTTGGCTCAGGTGCGCACCCAGGTGCCGGATGCCTATTTTGTGCAAGGGGATGGGCAGGTTTTCATTCTGGCGGGGACGTTCATCAACCGTAGCCATGCTCAACGCCGTCAGGCCGACTTGGAACGGCTGGGGTTATCGGTGCGGGTGGTGAGCCGCCAAGAGACGGATCCCCCTCTGCCCCCTGCTTTTCCTGCCCAAGCAGCACCCAGCCGCCCTGCTGCCAGCTCAAAAGCCTCTGTGCCGCCGACGCCAACCGCTCCGCCCTTGGATCCCCAGCGTCCCTTTGCCACCCACGTGCCCAACCCCACCGGTGATCCCCGTTTGGAAGAACGGGTGCGCCGCTTCTTTCCAGGAGCCACTGTGGTGCAGTACCGCGGCCAGGTTGCTTTGCAAACGGGAACCTTCTCCCGCCTGTCGTTGGCCCAGGATCAAGCCCGCTGGCTAACCGCTCAGGGGTTACCGGCAGTGGCAGTGTCGCTGGTAGGAGAAAATGCTGGCCAGGATCCCATCTCCAATCCCGCAAAAGGAGAGCGCTATTGGGTGTTGGTGGCCGATCCCACCGGGGAGAAATGGCCTGCGCTAAAACAACTCCTAGAGGGATCCCTGCCCTTGATCTACGATGACCTGCGGGTGGTGCGCACAGGTGGGTTTGCCGACCCTGCTGCTGCCGCCGAGCAGGTGCGTTACTTGGCCGGCCAAGGCTATGAAGCGGGGATCTTCCCCGCCGATCTGCGCCGCTCTCAGCCTCTTTTGCAAGCGGATCCCGTCTCCTCCTCGCCTGCCCAGGCTGTTCCTCCTGGGGAAGAAGGTGGCAGCGGATTTTGGGTGGTGGTGCCGGCTGGGGAAGAGGCCCTACCCAAGCTGCAACAGTTTGCCCCTGATGCCTTCCTGCGGGGCTCAGTGATTCAGGTGGGCACCTACCGGCAACGGGCCAACGCCGAACAGGCGCGGCGCTCTCTGGCCGAAGCAGGGTTCGATGCCCGCATCCTGCCCGTAGAGTAGCCAAGAGCCACTTCCGCCATAAACGCTCTCCTCCTTCCCTGCCGTTGGGGATCCCCATTCGGCCCAAATGGCGACCTGGGTGAGTTTCTGCTTTTGACATACTCCCCACCCTACTGGCTTGTCAAAGCCTACAGCCCGCTTGGGCGAATAGAGCGGTTGACTACCCTGCCACTGCCCTGAGCCTACCGTAAAGCCCTCCTCAAGGACGGAGCGTTTGGGCAACTGGGCGAGGCTGGTAAGAAGGATAGGCCAGCCGTTGCACCACCTGTTTGCAATACACCGCCTGTTTCAATAGCAGTGCGGAGCATTTTTCCTAGAGGGCTTGCTTAGCCTGCTGCAGCGTCTGCTCAAACACCTCCAGCGGCTGCGCACCCGAGAAAGAAATGCCGTTCAAGATGAAATGGGGAGTGCCACCAATGCCCAGTTGAGAGGCCAAGTCAATATCTCGCTGAATGGCGCGTTCTGCCGCCCGACTGCGCCGATCCCGATTGAATTTTTCTATATTCAGGCCCAGCTTCTCAGCAGTGGCCACATAAAACCCATCCCCAAGCTGGGATTGGTTGGCAAACAGCTCGTCGTGAAACTCCCAGAACTTACCTTGACGTTGGGCGGCCCAAGCAGCCCGGGCAGCCGACATCGCTTCTGGGTGGATGCTGGTCAGGGGCAGGTGCTTGTACACCAAGGTCACCTCATCCCCGTGGTCGGCCATGAACTGCTTGAGGGTGCTGTGGGCGCGGGCGCAGAAGGGGCATTGAAAATCGGAGAACTCCACCAACACTAACCGCAGAGCGTCGGATCCCAGTTGAGGGGAATCTCCGATGACGGCGCGTGGGTTCTCCCGCAGTTGACGGCCAAATTCTTCCTCCAGCCGCTGCTGTTGTTGCTGCTGCTCCTGGTACTGTCGCTGCTGGTATTCCTGTACGGCCTCCAGAATCACCTGGGGGTTCTTTCGAATGATCTGCAGCACCTGCTCTTCCAAATCTGCCGGGGCAGCCGCCGCCGCTGGTAGGAAAACCGGAGCTCCACTTCCCACTCCCAGCAGAACCACCAGCCCGAACAAAAGCCCAGCTCGAGCCCAAGCACGAAAAATCCTCACCAGCCTATTCATTCCAACCCCCCTCTCAGCCATGCCTAGAGCCGTCGCAACTCACCCAGCCTACCGTCAGATCCCAACAGTGTCTATCACTCGTTCGGGGGGGTTAGGAATTGGTGACCTGCAGAAGCTGCTCCTTGATCCGCTGCAACTGGCTGGCCCAGCGGGGATCCGGCTCAGAGGCTGCCTCACTTTCGGCGACGACGGTGGAGCGCCCACCCTTATTGCCGCGCTGGCGTTGCTTTTTGCTGGGGGCAGGGTTTTCTGCCGACTCTTTAGAGCCCTTGGCCTCAGAATCTCTGGACGCTCTGGAATCTTTGGAACCTCTGGACTCTTTGGATGAAGGCTCAGAGGTCGCTGTTTTGGATTCGCCTTCTTCCCCTCGGTCGCGCGGCTGGGCGAGCTCAATGCGCAAGTTGACATCCCCAAAGCTGTGGCCGTTGAACTTTTCGATGTACTGCTGCGCCTGCTCTTCGGTGTTCACCGTTACAAAGCCGAAGCCGCGGCATTTGCCTGTCTTCCGATCCCGGATCACCTTGGTGGAAATGACCTCACCGGCAGAGCGAAAGAGCTTCTCCAGTGCCTGACGATCCACCTCTTCCGGCAGATTTCCAACATACAGACGCACAGGCATGATCCAGCGAAGCTCCTAATCGAAATAACAAAAGGCCAAAATGCAAAGCGCTACATCTAGGGCGCTCAAGCCCATAACATCAAACCCGGAACCCGGTAGTCCATTGTCACACCATAGCGCGCCGCAAAGCGCAACCCTTGGCAATCACGAAGCTATTTTTTAATTTACCTCAACCTGGAGCCGCGAAGACGAGGAGAACGGTTTTTGTGAACGACTGCTTTGTACAGCCGGTTTGTACAGCCGGCTTTTGCAGCTAAGCTAAGCCGGTGTTGTTCAGGCGATCCCGATGTTGAAAAGGTCGCGCCTGGGGGCCTGTGTAGTCGGCTACAAGATGTCCTTGCCCTCGCAGTTGGTAGCGGTAGGTCACCAAGCCTTCTAAGCCCACCGGGCCGCGCGGCGGCAGTTTTTGGGTGCTGATGCCCACTTCTGCCCCAAAGCCGTAGCGAAACCCGTCGGCAAAGCGGGTGGAAGCGTTGTGAAAGACCCCCGCTGCATCCACTTCATCCAAAAATCGCCGGGCAGCAGCGGCATCCTCGGTTACAATCGCTTCGGTATGGCGGGATCCGTACTGCTGGATGTGGGCAATGGCCTCGTCAAGGGAGCCCACCACTTTAATAGAGAGGATCAAATCGGCATACTCGGTGCTCCAGTCGTCCTCGGTGGCCGGGATCAGATCGGGCACCAGCTCGCGGCAGAGGGGATCCCCCCGCAATTCCACCCCCCTCTCCCGCAGGGCCTTGACCGCTAGAGGTAAAAAGTGGGGGGCTATGGCCTTGTGGACCAACAGGGTCTCGATGGCATTGCAGGCGGCGGGGTACTGGGTTTTGCTGTCCACCGTCAGCTTGATCGCCATGTCCACATCCGCTGCCCGATCCACGTACAGGTGACACAGGCCATCGGCATGGCCCAATACCGGGATGCGGGTATTCTCCAGGATGTAGCGGACAAAGCTGCTGGAGCCGCGGGGGATGATCAGGTCTACCAGCCCCTCCAGTTGCAGTAGGGCCTTGACCTCGGCGCGGCTGGTGAGCAACTGCAGGGATCCCTGGGGGAACTCCGGGATCTGTTGCAGGCCCGCCTGGATGGCTGCCATCAAGGCTTGACAGGAGAGCAAAGCTTCGGATCCCCCTTTAAGCAAGACGCTATTGCCGGTTTTCACCGCCAGGGCGGCTATTTGCACCAAAGCATCGGGCCGCGACTCGAAGATCACCCCCAGGACCCCCAAAGGGTAGGTGCGCCGTTCCAAAATTAGCCCCTCGTCCAGTTCCCGGATCAGCAAAGCTCGGCCCACCGGATCCCCCAGCCGGATCACCTGCCGCACTCCGGCCACCATATCTGCCAGTTTGTGGGCATCCAGCTTCAGGCGAGCATAGGCAGATGCCGACAACTCCCCGGCTTTCACCATCTCCGCCGCCCGCTCCAAATCCGCCCGGTTGGCGGCCAAGATAGGCTCTTGGTGCTCCACCAAGGCAGTGGCCATGGCCTCTAGAGCGGCATTCTTAATAGCCGTGGGCAAGGTGGCCGTGTGTTGGGCAGCAGCGCGGGCCAACTGCACTTGGGACAGCAGCGGGCGGTCTGAAGCAGAGGCAAGCGAGCTGGGGCAATCGGTGGCAAGGGACATAGAGTCAGAAAGGGGGCAAAGTGCCCATTTGGAAGAAAAGGGTTGCGATGATAGGTTGTAACAAAGTTGTGTTGAACTGTGATCCTAGAAGCACCCCCGGAAGGGATCCCTATGCTAGGTTGGGCACAGTCGGTTGGGGTTATCTGTAGCCTACCAAAATCCGGATCCCACTTGCTGCAGCAGGGGAGCCTTTCCTTGCTCTCGATGCTTCTAAGCTGAAGTTCGCATAGGGGAAGACCCTTGCTCGAAACCCAGTTCCCTGACAATTAGAGATCCACCTCTGGAGATCCACCTCGTCAACCTTGACTTTTAGCGCCTTCCAGGAGAGCCAATGAGAAAGCGTGGGTTTGTGGTCAGTGCAACGGCTGCAGTGATGACAGCGGTATCGCTGGTCGGCGTGCAGCTATCCATGCCGGGCTGGGCAGGGTTTCGCCGGGATCCCAAAGAGGTGGTGGACGAGGTTTGGCAAATTGTTAACCGGGAATATGTGGATCCGTCTTTTAATTCCCTGGATTGGGAAGCGGTGCGGCGGGATCTGCTCAGCCGAGAGTATGCCACCCGAGAAGATGCCTACGCGGCCATCCGGGAAGCCCTGAAGAAACTCAACGATCCCTACACCCGATTTCTGGATCCGGATCAGTTTGCCAGCATGCAAATCGATACATCCGGCGAGCTGACCGGGGTGGGGATCACGCTGGGCATGGATCAGGAGACAAACGAGCTGGTGGTGATCTCCCCCATTGAAGGGTCTCCTGCCGACCGGGCTGGGATCAAATCCAAAGACGTGATCGTGCGCATCGACGACAAGTCCACCGAAGGCATGGACACCAACGCTGCAGTCAACCTCATTCGGGGCGAGCCGGGTACGCGGGTGCGGCTGACCATTCGCCGCGAGGGGGAAGGGCTAAAGGTGTTCGATTTGGTGCGGGAAAGAATTGAGCTGGCCACCGTGCGCTACGAGGTTCACGAGGAAAACGGCCTGCCCATTGGCTATATCCGGATTACCCAGTTTTCCGGCAACGCCGCCGAGAAGATGCGCCAAGCCATTCGCGAGCTGGAAAAACAAGGGGTAGCCGCCTACGTTCTGGATTTGCGCGCCAACCCAGGGGGCCTGCTCTACTCCAGCGCCGAGATTGCCCGCATGTGGATTAACCGGGGCAGCATTGTCTCGACGGTGAACCGCCAAGGGGAGCAGGATCGCCTGACGGCCAACAACACGGCCCTCACCGATAAACCTTTGGCCGTTTTGGTGGATGGTGGCTCGGCCAGCGCCAGCGAGATTCTGTCGGGGGCTCTGCAGGATAACCGTCGCGCCGTGATTGTCGGCACGCAAACTTTCGGCAAGGGCCTGGTGCAGTCGGTGCATCCCCTGTCCGATGGATCTGGGCTGGCGGTAACCATTGCCCGTTATCGCACTCCCAACGGTAACGACATCGACCACAAGGGCATTACCCCCGACATTTTGGTGGAATTGTCCGAGGAAGATCTGAAGCGGCTCAGCCAGAACCGAGAATTGGTGGCCACCCCAGCCGACCCACAGTATGCTGCTGCCATCCAGGCTCTGCAGGCTCAGATCTCTGCCCGTCGGCAACAGGCCCAGGAGGTCATTCGTTCCTCTTCACGTTAGCCGGTGTTGGGGGCGGTTTTGATGGGTCTCAGATCTGGCACTCCTGAGACTGGGGTTAAGCCGAGGCCCAAGCTATTTAAGACTATTAAGACTCTTCTCATTCGAGTTATTCGAGGAGTGTTGACCAGCGCCGGGCTGGGGATGCTTTTATTGTTTCTGTAGGTGGCGCGTAGCACAATGGCGGGGTCGAAGATCGCGGGATCCATAAACTTGGCCGGACGGGATCTGCTCAAGCTCAGCGACCTAACCCCGGCAGAGCTGTCGGCCCTACTAGCCCAGGCGGCTGAGTTAAAGCGGGATCCCTATCGGGTGGAGCTGCGGGGTCGGGTGTTGGGGCTGTTGTTTCAGAAAGCTTCTACCCGCACCCGCGCCAGTTTTACGGCAGCCATGGCCCAATGCGGGGGCAGCACCCTGGATCTGGTGCCGACAGTGATGCAGGTGAGCCGCGGCGAACCCCTGCAGGATACGGCCCGCGTCCTCTCCCGCTACCTGGATGTGATCGCCATTCGCACCTACGACCAGAAGGAGCTGGAAACCTTTGCCGAGTATGCCGATGTTCCGGTGATCAACGCCCTCACCGATCAGTTTCACCCCTGTCAGGTGTTGGCCGATCTGCTCACCATTCAGGAGAACTTTGGCCAATTGGCGGGACTGACCCTGGCCTATTGCGGCGATGGCAACAACGTTGCCCACTCCCTGCTGTTGGGTTGTGCCATGAGCGGGATCCACATCCGCGTCGCCACCCCCCCCGGTTACGAGCCGGATGCGGCAGTGGTGGAGCAAGCCCGCACTCTGGCCCAGGGATCCCAGGTGTTGGTGCTGCAGGATCCCCAGGAAGCCGTCTCTGGATCCCAGGTGGTCTATACCGACGTGTGGGCCAGCATGGGTCAAGAAGCTGAGGCCGAGGCCCGCAAGGCCACCTTTCTGCCCTACCAGGTCAATGCCGAGCTGCTGCAACGGGCGGATCCGCAAGCCATTGTGCTGCACTGCCTGCCGGCCCACCGGGAAGAGGAAATCACCACTGAAGTACTGGAGGGATCCCAGTCCCGCGTGTGGGATCAGGCGGAAAATCGCCTACATGTGCAAAAGGCACTCCTGATTCAGGTGCTGGGCGCAGGATGACCCCTCACCCCCAGGCTAGAGAGCGGGTTAGCAAATGAGCTTACCGGAAAACTGGGTCTATGGTCATTTCGATTTAAACCAGGACACTGCACCCACACCCCAAACGTTGGTCGCGTCGGCGTTGCAGAGCAATAGCGTTGCGGAGCGATAATGCAGAGGGCCAGAAGGTTTTTCAAGGACTCCGTCCCGCTGGCGCGACCAGTAGCCTAGGCGTCTCACCCTAACCTGAAATGACTATATTTGACAAAACTGGCCCAAATCCTAAGCTGGCTACCGATTACTGCTGGGGCGGCGGGCGGCAATTGCCAGGCTGACATTGGGCACCCGCTGCAGAGTATCCATCACCTCCACCACCTTGCCGTGGGAGAGGGCCAAATCGGCGTTGATCACCACCAAGCGGCGCCCTTCAGCCGGCTTCTCGGCCAGGATGCGTTCCACTGCTGGGATCAGAGCAGAGATATCGGCAATCTTCTCCTGATTGACAGCAATCTGTCCTTCCGCCGTCAGGCTCACCGTTACATCCGGCTGCAGACGAACTTCAGCTGTAGTGGCATCCGGCAGGTTGACATCCAGAGCCTCGGAGCGGGTGAGCACCAGGCTGGCAATCACGAAAAACACCAGGATCGAGAAGATGACATCGATCAGGGGCACGATGTTGATCTCGCCAGCTCGGAAGTTCTCTTCGGGGATGCGCATAGGTTAGGAGGGCTCAAGCGAGGAGTAGGGGGGAAGGGTGGAGCTGCCACTGGGGCTAGATTGGGTGTAGGAATACTGGGAAAGCTGTTGGGCCTGCATCTCTTGCCGCTGCCGATGCAGCAGCTCCAGCATGCCGCCGTACTCTTGGATCTTAGAGAGTTGCCGCAGGTACAAAGAGCGGAAGACGTTGGAAATCAACAGGGTGGGAATAGCCACAATCAGTCCAAAGGCCGTCGAGTACAAGGCTTCGGCGATCCCCCGACCTACCCCCTGGGTATCGGTGCCGCCGATATCCCCCAGTTGAATGGAGCTGAGGATCTGGATGATGCCGGTGACGGTGCCCAACAAGCCCAAGAAGGGGGCAACGGTGATTACGGTGTCGAAGACAGTGTTGAAGCGCTTCAGCAGAGGCACTTCTGCCGCCAGGGCCGTTTCCAGAGCCAGCTTAAAATCTTCCGGGCTGGCCTCGTTCAGCTCCAGCCCGGCCAAAAAGATGCGGGCAATCGGCAAATCGGCATTTTGCTCCAGCAAATACTGGGCAGCGCGCGGGTTGCGCCGGTACTGGCTCAGGGCTTGCTGCACCACCTCCTCCTGCCGATGGGTGATCTTCCACCAAAACAGCACCCGCTCAATGCAACAGGCCACTGAGAAGACCGAGAACGTCAACAGGGGGATGGAGTAATACCAACCCTGGATCATGAGCTGCAAGACTCTATCCATCGATCCTGATTCCCCCCTTCAAGCGGCAATTTACGCTCATCTTGTCATAGCACTTTCTCGGCAGGGCTGGGATCCCTTCTTGCGCGGCGAAGGTTGCACCTTTTGGCAATTTTGCCCCCATGCCGGATCTCATCTCGTCAATTGTCAATCCAGAGGGCATACTGGTTGCAACAATTTTGGATCCCGAGGGCGTGAATTATGAAATTCAGACGCTGGTTGGGTCTTTGCTGCGCCGGCTTGATGGCCTTGCTGTTGACGGCTTGCGGCAAGGGATCCGCCCCCTACGACAGCATCGTGGTCAATTTTGTAAACACGGCCACCCCCAGTCAGATTGCTGCTATCGCTAAAGAGTATCACTTGACGCTCCGCCCCAGCAGCGACAGCGCTTTTGCCCGCCAAGAAGCGATCTACCTGTTTGACGTGGATGCCAACCACCTGGGATCCACGCGGCGGCTGGTTAAGCGGCTCACCGACGAAGCCTTGATCGAGTATGCTCACCCCAACTATCAATTCCAGGCGGCTTTCGTGCCCAACGACCGCCTCTATCCCCAGCAATGGAACCTCAGGGCCATCCGCATGCCGGAAGCCTGGGACATCTCCCAAGGGGAAGGGGTGACGGTAGCCGTGGTGGACACGGGAGTAACACGAGTGCCGGATCTAGCCCAAACCCAATTTGTGAAGGGCTACGACTTTGTGGATGACGATGAGGATCCGGAAGACCTCAACGGCCACGGCACCCATGTGGCGGGAACCATCGCCCAATCCACCAACAATGTCTTGGGTGTAGCCGGCATTGCCTTCAAGGCCAAGATCATGCCGGTGCGGGTGTTGGATGCCAATGGCTTTGGATCCCTGTCGGATGTGGTGGAAGGGATCCGCTATGCTGCCGACCACGGGGCTACGATCATCAACCTCAGCCTGGGTAGCCGCGCTTCTGCCCAACTGATGGAAGAGGCAGTGGCCTATGCCCACAGTAAGGGGGTGACGGTGATCGCAGCCGCTGGCAACGAAAACTCCAACCAGGTGAGCTACCCGGCCCGCTACCCGCATGTGATCGCTGTCTCGGCCACGGGGCCCAACGGGGAGAAAGCCCCCTACTCCAACTATGGGGTGGGGGTGGACATCTCTGCTCCCGGCGGAGCCAAAACGCCTGATCACCCCGAGTACGGCATTCTGCAGCAAACCATCAATCGTCGTAACCCCAACGAGCCGGTCTTTGCCTACTTCCAAGGCACCAGCATGGCCACTCCCCACGTAGCCGGTGTGGCAGCCCTGATCCAGGCTCAGGGCATCAAAGACCCGGACAAGGTGGAAGAAGTGCTGAAAATGTCGGCTACCCCAGTGCCCGGCGACAAACAGAACTTCTACGGGGCTGGTCGTTTGGATGCAGCCAAGGCGCTGGCCAGGGCCACAGGGCAACAGGAGGAAAACCCCTTGGTGCTCTGGTTGAAGGACTTCCTGCAGTACCTGAACAACAATGGCTACCTCAACCCACGCTTCTGGTTCGATGGTGGCCCGATTGCTCTGGTGCCGAAGCTGCTGATGGTGGTGGGCGGATACATCATCCTGGTGCTGATCCGCTGGTGGCTGGCTCCCAAGCGGTTGCTGCAGACGGTGCCTTTGCTAGCCGGGATCCTGTTGGGCAGCGCCGGTCTTTTCCCCTTGCAGGGGCTGGCGATTGTCGGTGGCCCCCGTTGGCCCTTCCAACTGGCGGGCAGCTCCCTGCCGGAGTTGGGCACCGCCTTTGCCCAGACCAATGCCTTGAACCCCCTATTTGCCAGCGTGTTGATCCCGGGCCTGTTGATGTTGCTGCTCCTGGGCCATCGGCGCTGGCGCTGGGCGGTGATCGGCCTGTGCATCGGCATGGCCTCGCATCTGCTCTTGTCCGGATCCCTGTTCTATGAGGGGGTGCTATGGCTTGGATCCTCTGCTTGGTTGGGTCGCTCCTTCTTGCTCTTCAATGGCTTGCTCTGCCTGGGCCTGGCCTACTTGGGAGCGCAAGCGGCTACGGAATCTCAGTCCACGGCAACCGGGCTGGCGCTGAGGCGGTGATGCAAGAGTACAGCGGTACCATCCAGTTCCTGGATATTGAAGGGGGGGTGTGGGTGCTAACCCTGCCTTCCGGCGAGCACTACGCCCTTTTCCGTGCCTCCAAAGAGCTCTTGCAAGAGGGGCTAGAGGTCACCATCCAGGGACAGATCAGAGAAGACATGGTGACGGTGGCTCAGGTAGGGCCGGTTTTAGAAGTCAAGAGCTTCCAGCGGCAGCCCTAGCTTGGCTTGCGGCTCCGGCCATACCAATCGGGGATCCCCAAGCGGGGATCCCTGCTTTTCGATGTCAGAATGCTTTTACAGTCGCTTCAAACAAGATTGAGACACCTCGCTGCCGACCCTCACCCCTAGCTTCTCTTTAGTTAGGAGAGAAGGAAAGTTAGGAAGCAATGCAACGAAAATATTTCATTTCCGTTTAAAAAGAATCTCGTTTCCACGGCTGAGCATTCACGAAGCTCAAAAAACGTAGGTAGGCAGCTGTATCCCGTGACCGCTTAATACTTACATAGTCATAAGTCTGTAGCCTGAACAACTGGGAAACCATCATCGCTGTTTTAGAGGGGAAACCTACTGGCGAAAGCGGGACGGGATCCTTTGCGGCAAGGGCTGTTGTGGAACCAGTAACAAGAATCCTCACCCTACCGCTACGGGGAAGCAAGCCAGTAGAGCAGGGAACATGTCAAAGCAGGTTGCTCAGGCGGCTGTGAAAGACCGAGTAGATCTCTGCGTAAGACTTCACCCACTCTGGATCCGGTTGAACATAGCGTTCTACCTGTACCAATCGATCGGCAGCCTGTTGGACAGAGCAGCACCAATAGGCAGAAGCGGCCAAGATGGCTGCCCCCACAGCCGGCTCCGGGTGTTTCACCACAGCCAAGGGACGAGCAAGGATGCTGGCGCGTAGGCGCAACCAGAGAGGGCTTTTGCTGCCTCCACCGGTGGTGAAAATCGGGCTCTGCTCTGGCACTGGGATCCCTTGAGCGGCCAACGTTTCCAGCCCCAGCCGCTCCACCATCGCTACCCCCTCCAACAAAGCAGCGTAAAAACGGGGGGATCCCTCTTCTGCCTCCGGCAAGAACCCGGCAAACTGGGGATCGACAATGGGAAAACGCTCTCCCGGCTGACAAAGGGGATAGCTGACCAGCCCGGTGGGCAGATAAGCCTGAGCTTGCTGATCCAGCATTTGCAGGTTGCCGTCGGGGAAGTAATGAGGCAAAACTCCGCCTCCACAAAAAGAGGCGGCCCCCGGCCACCAAACCATTCGTTCGCGACAGCGGTGCGGAGCACTGTCCGGGTGCAAATGGGAATAGATGCTTGGGGTTTGTATGGGATCCGGACTGTTGGCCTTAAAAATAAGGGTTGTGCCCAAGCTGGTGGAAACCTGCCCCAAGCGAATAGCCCCTGCCGCCAGTTGCCCGGCACAGCCATCGGTGATCCCTGCCGCGATCAGCACTTCCGGCCCCAACCCCCAGTCTGCTCGCACCGTTCCTAAAACCGTTCCCGGCGGTACCACCTCGGGGAAATGCTTGGGGTTTAGGCCCTGCCGCGCCAACCACTCCTGAGGCCAGGTGTAGGCCTCCAGGTCGAAACCGCTCTTGAGGGCATGGGTGTGATCGGTCACCTGCCTGCGCCCCCCCAGTTGGCTCAGCAAAAAGTCCGCCGGATGCGCCAAGTAGCTGTCTCGATACTGATCAGGATAGGCTTCCGCCCACCACAGCCAACGGCTGAGACCCCAACTGGCAGGGATCCCCAATTGCTTGGCCTGAGCCTGGCCCCGTGGGTCAGAATACAGCCACGCCTGTTCCAACGGCATGCCTCGACCATCCACCGGCAGAATGGTGCCGGAAGTGCTGCAAGCACTCAGAGCTGCAATGGAATACTGCTCCCCCAGTTGCGCGGTCAGTTGTCCCAAAAGGGCTTTCAGGGTTCGCAACCAGCGGCCCGGATTGGTCTCTGGGGGATCCCACTGGCGCTCGCTTTTGGCCACCACCTCCCCCTGCTCTGAGAGGGCCACCACCCGCATCCCAGAAGTGCCCAGATCGATCCCAAGAAACACAGGGGGCATAGGAATACTCACCTGAGAATGCTTTGTTTATATACGGGGTGGCCAAGTGGCCTCAAAAAGGGGCCCAAACTGGCTCAAAAGATGGGATCAAAATCTCAAAACTCCTGGCTGCTCCGAGCCAGTGCTTCTTGGATATCCAGATCCAGCCCTCTCACCGATTCCAGCACCGAGCGGGTGATCAGCTTGCCCTCCTGCACCAAAACCGCGCCGGTTACAGGGTGCAAAAGTGGCTGCTCCGCTCGCCGACCGATCAACGCCTCGATATCCTGAAAAGCATGGATGTACATCCCGGCAGGCAATTCCACCACCACCCCTTCCCCCAGCACCCGCGCTTGGCAGGCCAAGCGAGAGTTAGGCTTGCAGGTGGTGATCACCTCCAGGGTGCGCTGCTCCCGCTTGCTCATCGGGGATAAAGACTCCATCCCCTCCTTAACGTACACATGACAGGTGGCGCAGAGGCCGCGCCCACCGCACTCTTTCAACACATTCAGCTCTTCTTGCAGCAGCACCGAGAGCAAATTGCTGTTGGTGGCGATTTCAGACACTTGGGCAATGGGATCCAACCGCACACGCTTGACCATAGTCCGCACTTTTTGGGCTACTGGATGCTAAAAAAGCTAGCATCTTTCACCAATGCAGATTGCCGGAACAGGGCAGTTCTACCTAAGCATGCAGGAAAATCCCCCATGCGCCATTCAGGTCTCGGTGCATACGAATGCCCTCTGAGCCTTCTCGGCACTCCAACTATAGGTCTTGCTGGTGTAGGCTTCAGAAACTTGACCAAAAGGCGCGGCAAGCCCCGTCCTTCAGGGCGGGGAAGGATAGCGCCGACCGTAGCCGACGCCCTTTAAAAACGCAGTGTCGGCCATGTGAATATCGTTGTCATCACGCATAGGCCAAGAATACGATTGAGCGGTGCAACGACTTCAAGCCTTCAAGTACGAATTGCTGCCCAAC